>JAKSCP010000062.1 GCA_022360535.1 Pseudomonadales bacterium
ACGTGCTGATCGTGTGATCACTTTTCTATTGTTGTTGTTGTTAATCATCACAGTTGCGGTGCTGCGTCTAACACCCTGGGTGCAAACCGCTTACGGTGACGGTGTCGTGAGTACGGTCAATCCTGGCCAGCGAACACAGGCGATTTCTGCACTGGTGCCCGGTCAAATAGAGACCTGGCATGTCAGGGAAGGCGATCGGGTCAAGGTAGGTGATCCTATCGTGACTCTGCGCGACACAGACCAGGACTTGATAGACCGCCTGCGAGCACAGATTAACGCCATCGAATTACAGCAAGGCGCCAATGAAACTGCCCTGCGCACTGCTGAGAACGATCTGGTACGGCGCCAATCCTTGTATGAGCAAGGCCTGGCCTCGAAAAGAGACGTTGAGCAGGTACAGATTCGCATCGAAGACCTGAAAGCCACGGCTGCAGCGACCACTGCCGAATTGAATCAGGTGCGGGTGAGTCTTGCCCGACAATCGATCCAGACTAAAGTGGCGCCCAGTGATGGCACGATTCTGCGACTTATGTCTGCAGGAGAATCTACCTACGTTAACGCCGGAGAAGTTCTGGCTTCTTTCATCCCCGATGGTGTTGAACGGTCTGTAGCCATAATTGTCAGCGGACTCGATGCGCCATTGGTATATCCCGGCCGCAACGTCAGACTGCAATTTGATGGCTGGCCTATGTTCCAGTTCAGCGGCTGGCCCGCTGCTGCGCTGGGTACGTTCCCGGGAATTGTTGAATTCGTCGAACCTATTGCCGATGCCTCAGGCCGCTTTCGCGTTTGGGTTAAAGAGGACCTGAGTGAAGGCGGTTGGCCCGAAGAGCGTTATGTGCGATTGGGCAGTCGGGTTAGAGGTTGGGTGTTGCTTGAGGAAGTAAGACTCGGTTACGAACTCTGGCGACAACTGAACGGTTTCCCACCAGTAAACAACTCACTACCTGAAGAGTAGAATCGTGCGCATATTTCGAACCAGCTTGTTGCTGGTTGTCTTCGGGATGAGCGCCGGTAACCTGGCAGCCCAAACGACAACAGAACAAGAACTCAGCATACTCGAATTGATGGAGTCGATTCGTGAGCATCATCCGGTCATCTACTCAGCCCGGGCCGCTCGCGAGCAAGCCGATACGGCTGTTCAGCGTGCCCAGGGGGCATTCGATCTCGGTATCGGACAGACCACTCTCTCTCGCTTGAACGGATTCTATGATGGCCAGTACCTGGAACAGGGTGTCTCACAACCTTTGGAGATCGCTGGCGCTGCAATCGGTGCCAGCTATCGTCGCTCTGAAGGCAACTTTCCTGTCTATGAGGATTTCTTCAACACCCTAAGTGGCGGTGAGGTCACTCTTGACTTGTCTTTTTCCTTGCTCAGGAACAGGGAGATCGATGCGCGCAGGACAGCGATGGCTGATGCGCCATTGCAGCAGAATATAGGAGCCATTCAGGAACAACTCACGATTAATCAGTTATTGTTTGATGGGCTCAGTACTTATCTCAATGTGTATCGGACTTTCCTGGAAACCCAGGCACTACAGGATCTGGTTGACCTGGCGGAAACCCGTCGCGAAGGCATCGAGTCAAGAGTGGCTTCCGGTGACCTGGCCGCAATCACTTTGACTGAGTTCGAAACCATTCTTTTAACGCGACAAATTCTTTTGCAGGAATCCCAGCAGCGTCTATTACAGGCGCAGCAGCAGTTGCTGTTCTTCTGGCGGGACGAAACAGGTCAAACCTATAGCCCATCCCTATTAATTAACCCTCAGGTGCCTCTGGAGTGGCCATTCGAGGACTATGATTTTGACCAGGAGTGGCAGCGACGGATAGTGGAAACTCATCCCAGCATTGCTGATCTCGATGCGCAGCTACAAATTGCCCGTAATCAGGCGCGACTGGCGCGCAACCGGCTGCTCCCGCAACTGGATGTTGAAATGAAGCTCGGCAACGATTTCGGCAGCGGAAGCAACACCCTGCAGGGGCCAGAGTCTTATGTTGGTCTGAACTTCTCCGTTCCTTTACAAAGGAACAGGGCGAGAGCAGACCGCACAGCGGCCCTGGCCAAGATCAATGAAATCGAGTACGACCGCCAGATTCAGTTTGATCGACTTTCAGTGAGCCTTAACGAAAGTTTATTGCAGCTACAGACTTTCGATCAGCTGCGGGTACTGCGCCGACAGCAGGCGGATATCGCTCATGAATTGGAGCGGCAAGAGCGCATTCGCTTTGAAGAGGGTGATAGCGACCAGTTTCTTCTGAATACCCGCGAAGCAGCTGCCGGACAGGCTGAACTGGAAGCGATTGCGGCCGAAGTCCTGTGGCTACAGCAGCAGCTTATCCTGCTTGGCCTCGGAATCAACTTGCTGGACTTCTGAAGCCAGAACTTCTCTTCCGCGATTTCAGCTCGAAGTACTCCTGTGCTTCGGATTACAATCTGGAAAACAAAATCAATAATCCGGAGTACACCATGCCAAAGCAACTGCTATTGCTGATCTCGGCTGTCTTTATGACTCTTTCCGCGTACGCCCAGGTTGGTGGCAGCCTGATGGAGTTTCCCCCTCAAGAGCTCTATCTGGAGATTACCCAGGACGAAGAAGGCCGACCCCATATCTCAGCAGATGAATTCAGAATCACGACTGGTGATCTTTACCGTCTACATATTTCCAGCACTGGCAGAACGGACTGGCGTATCGAGATGGACGAGTTACTTTTGAATTCCCATCTTCGCGTGTTGGACGTCGACGGCATTGAGATTCATCTGCAGTCGATGACATTCCGTGCCATCGAGTTCGATGAACCGGGCGAGATCTGGATGAGCTTTGTCGCAATACGGCCGGGCACCTATCCTTTTACCATCGGCAGGAATCCACTGGTACAAGGCTTGCCACGAGGAACAGCAGGAATACAGGAACCTGAATTTCGCACAGAGGGACGCTTTATCGTGGAGTGACAATAAGGCGCTTCACCTGTAAACGATAGTGAGTCCATAGGGATCGTTCCCTATCCCGGTGATTGTGCTCACCACTTGCCTGCTCTCAATATCGATAATATAGATGTAGCCTGTTTCATTAGCGTAAGGCAGACTCCCTGCTCCACCGCTGACTACAGCATATCTTCCGTCTCGGGTTATTGCTGAGCCTTTAGGTCGCGCTGGTCCACCATCTGCCCGTTGCAATGGGATTCTTGCGACTTCCGCTCCCGCATCGTTTGCCAATGCCAACCCAAGATTGACGATGGAAACACTGTCCGCGCGATAGTTAGGTACCACGATCTCTTCTCCATCGGGAGTAACCGTGGTGATGAAGGGATGAGTCTGATCTTGTGAATTATCAGTGCCAACCAGAACGCGCGCTACTTCTGCGTCGTTACTTCGACGACTGGCTAGATCAACATCAAGAATGGACAAAGAGTTTCCCGCACGGGGGAGTTGTTGACTACCCGCATTTGAAACGATTATGTAGGAAGCATCAGGTGTCGCCGATATTCCCCAGGGAGCGATCTGAGTAGGTATTCTGTGAATCTCGGCGTCCTTGTCTCCTCGCAGAGCCGCGTCCAGATCGATCACACTGACATCATTGGTTCCACCATTAGCGGTGAAAATAAAAGAGCGGCCTTCGCTGCTCATTCCTATTGCCAAGCCATTAGGATTGGGGAAGCAACCGAAACCGGGATCGCGGGATTGCAAAGCGAGTCCACTGGGTGGCCCATAGGGAGCAACATGGGGGACAGGATACTCTTCACAGGTAAAGGCAGGTGTCCCCAATGCCAATTCAACCGTGTGACGCAGGCTACCGGTACGACGATCAACAAAGGTAACGCGATTGCCACCATCTTCAGTCAGATTGTTTTCTGCATTAGAGACAATCAACGTTTCTGGCGTCAGCGCAATACCAACAGCCCCAAAAGCACCAGAATCCAGATGACGCAAAAGTGCATTAGCGGTTCTATCATTCCGTGGATCTAATGCTGCCGCCACATCAAGCACTGCAATCTGCCCGCGCCCGCCATGCTGGAGAAACTCTCCATTGTCTATCGCACCGTGATGGTTGACGACGTAAACCTCGGTACCGTCCTCGTTAAGGATGAGGTTGGCCGGATCACCGACTAACTGGCCGTCGAATCGGTCCAGGGCAACTTTGTTCCTGGCAATAATTGCATTGCCCGTGCCGTTATTGGTCGGATCGAGTGCGGCATCCAATGAGATAGAGTAAAGATAAGGAAGACGACGACCGGTGGCTAAGATATAGGCT
>JAKSCP010000525.1 GCA_022360535.1 Pseudomonadales bacterium
AATCCGCCGGCGGTATCTTCATCATAGGACAGAATCGACTCTACCCGCTGTCGATCTTGCTGATCCATTGCCCGTAAGACCTGGCCGGCAACTTGTTGGGGAAGTTGCTGCAGAATGTCTGCCAGGTCATCTGTCTCTAAGCCTTCAGTAAGCTCTACTACTTCCTCGGCATTGAGTGCGCTCAAAATATCGTTTTGCAGATCTTCATTCAGATACTGAATGACTTCACCTTCGGCATCCTTGTCGATTAGCTGCCACAACACGCTGCGGGTGTTTGGTGGGGATGATTCAAGCAGGTGGGCGATGCCTGCTGTGGGCAGGGTCTTGATCATTTGCCGGACTTGATACAAAGAACCACTGTCGATGGCCTGGCTGAGTTCCAGGACATGATCTTTGTTGAATTGTGATTCTTGGGCCTGTGACATGCTGGTAACTATTCCTTGTCTTATCTGGCAGGCAGATAAGTTGGTGACCAATACAGAGATTCGAAAGGGTTTCGTCCCGGCAGAACCTGAGGCAGGCGCAATTCTAACGCTATTCAGCGGTCAGTTAAATTGCGGATTGAAGGAGGTTGGTGGGATTCGACAGGCTAATCCGCTTCGTCGAAGCGATTGTTGATTAACTCCAGTATTGCTTTGAGCGCTTCATCTTCGTCTTCGCCTTCAGCGATTACTCTGATCATTGTGCCTTTGACAGCGGCCAGCATCATTAGCGAAAGAATGCTTTTACCATCGACCATTTTCTCGTGACCAATTTGAATATCACTGCCGAATTTGGCGCATAGCTCGGCGAGCTTGGAGGCAGCGCGAGCGTGCAGGCCGGCTTTATTGATGATTTCTACTTCTGCTTCAGCCATTGTTTGTCTTCTATACCCTTTGCCTTCTATGACAGTTCCCGGTGCTGGACCTGAACATTTGCAATTGACTTTGAGAAATCGTTACCCAGTTTTTCACAAAGAAAGACAGAGCGATGTTGGCCCCCCGTACATCCTATGGCTACTGTTATGTAGCTGCGGTTGTTTTCCTCATATTTTGGCAACCAGGTTGTTAAAAACTGCTTGATGTCTGCCAACATATCCTGCACTTCAGATTCACCTTCCAAATATTCGGCAACGGCCGCGTCTTTGCCCGTAAGCGATCGGAGGTTTGTGTCCCAATAGGGATTGGGGAGGCAACGCACGTCGTAGACAATATCAGCATCGACCGGTACACCATTTTTAAAGCCAAAAGACTGGAAGAGAAGAGCCATATTCGTGTCTTCATTGTCCAATACTTGTTTTTTGACAACATCACGCAGGCTTTGCAGGGACATATTGCTGGTGTCGATGGTAAGTCCAGCCAACAACGATAACGGCTCGAGTAACTCTGATTCTTTATCAATGGCTTCCTTAAGGCCGACTTCAGCCGACGACAGTGGATGTTTTCGTCGGCTTTCGCTGAATCGCTTCAGCAGGGTTTGGCTGTTGGCATCCAGGAACATGACTTGAACCGGTAAATTCCTGGCATGCAGATCCTTGATAATGTCCGGAACACGTTGTAAGTCAGAGGAGATGTTACGGGCGTCGATACTGACAGCTACCCGGGGAACATCAGGGGTTTCAGACGATAGTCGATTGGCGAGGGCAGGCAGCAGGCTTGCGGGCAAATTGTCGATGCAGTAGTAGCCACGGTCTTCGAGGATATGCAGTACCGTACTCTTTCCGGATCCGGATCTGCCGCTGACAATGACGAGATTCATAGTATGAGGTCTGAGTTTATTGGCCTGTGGCTGCTATGAATTGTAGTTAAGCTTAATACGTGATGGCTATGTTGTAGAGATCTTCACTATCGTTGGTTGTTCTCAGTGTAAAACAAAAATCTTCGTCACTAAGCATTTCCGCGAGACCGGCGAGAGTCTTCACGTGATCATCCGATCTTTCTTGCGGTACGATCAAGACGAACAGCAGATCTACTGGTTTGCCGTCGATTGAATCGTAGTCTACCGCTTGCTCCAATGTGATCAATGAGCCAATGATTTCCTGGCAATTCGCTACTCGGCAATGTGGGATTGCAATGCCATTGCCCAGGCCGGTACTGCCGAGCTGTTCCCTGGCCATGAGCGCAGTGTAGATTTCTTCCGGTTCTATGGCCAAATTCTGCCCAGCCAATAGGTCGCTGATCTTTGTCAGGATTCGCTTCTTGCTGGACCAATCCATGCGACAGTAACAGCGCTGGGGTGTCAAAATTTCTTCCAGTTGCATTGTGACTTTATTCTGAGATGGTTACAGGAATGCGAAAATAAAACGCCTTAATCAACTAGTCGCTTTCTTTCATTCGAAGGCGGGATAGAAAGGGATTCGCGATATTTCGCAATAGTTCGCCTGGCCACATTAATGCCTTTCTCTTCAAGCAACTGAGTGATTTTGCTATCGCTTAGAGGCTTGCGAGCATTCTCGGCAGCGATGAGTTTCTTGATGATGGCTCTGATCGCTGTCGAGGAGCATTCTCCACCACCCTTGGTGGATACGTGGCTGGAGAAGAAATACTTCAATTCGAAAATTCCCCGCGGTGTGTGCATGTACTTCTGTGTGGTAACGCGGGATATCGTCGATTCATGCATACTCACCGCTTCGGCAATGTCGTGCAGCACAAGGGGTTTCATAGCTTCTTCCCCATACTCCAGAAATCCTTTTTGATGCTCCACAATTCTGGTGGCTACCTTCATGAGCGTTTCGTTGCGACTCTGCAGGCTCTTGATGAACCATCGTGCTTCCTGCAGATTGTCGCGTAGGTAGCTGTTCTCATCACTGGAATCAGCACGCTTAACCAGCGATGCATAACTGTTGTTGATGCGGATTTTCGGAGCCGTGTCTGGATTGAGTTCTACTTTCCATTTCCCCGTCTCGGGTTGTTTGGTGACGATCACATCTGGAACGATATAGGTCGTCGAAGCCGGTGATATATTGGACCCAGGACGAGGGTCCAGACTTTCGATCAGACCGATAGTTTCTTTTAGCTCTGGTTCTTTTAGCTTGGTTTTGCGCATAAGTTGCGCATAGTCTCTATGCCCCAGTAAATCCAGATGTTCGGTTATGATGAGTTTGGCATTGTCGATTAGTTTGGGTTTTTCGGGATGGTCCAATTGATTGAGTTGAATCATCAAGCACTCGGACAGGTTTCGATAGCCAACTCCCAGCGGATCGAACTGCTGAATGCGGTGCAGTACTGCAGTGACCTCATCCAGTTCAATCTCGGCGCTTTCATCAAAGCCCCCATGAATAGATTCCAGGTCCACTGTGAGCATGCCATTGGCGTCAATGGCGTCGATTATTGCCAGCGCGATGGCTTCGTCATTGTCTGACATAGGCGTCAAATTAAGTTGCCAGAGCAAATGATCTTGTAAAGTTTCTTCGGCGGAGTTGCGCGACTCGTAATCCATCTGCTCCGAATCGAAGTTTTGAGAAACTGCGGATGAGGTGGGGTACACATCTTCCCAATTACTATCTACTGAAAGATCATTGGGAATCTGCTCTTGCCAACTAGGCTCCTCGCCATTCACCGCAGGAGTAGTAGGCGCCTCGGCTGGTTCGGTGCTAGTGGACTCCGCGTCATTGGTAAGCTCAGCTTGCTCAGTTTCCTCGTCATTGCCTTCGTCCAATTCCAACATGGGATTGGATTCCAGGGCTTGATGGATTTCTTGTTGAAGATCCAGGGTGGATAGCTGCAGTAGCCGAATTGCTTGCTGAAGCTGAGGGGTCATTGTTAATTGCTGACCAAGCTTTAGCTGAAGCGATAATTTCATTTACTAAACAACTTTTTTACTAAATAACTTTGTGGAGACGAGATTGTCGTATCTAGTTTGCAAGGGATTTCCCGTTAGCACTGTGGCTATACAGCCTGGGTGATTTCGTGGCGGGATTATAGCAAGAACCATGCCTGGATTGCATAGTGCATGGTGGTGAATCAGGTACGGTTAAACAGCTGGAAAAAGGGAGCTGAACCTGGAGAGTTCTATATTCTGAATTGTTCTCCCAGATATACCTCGCGAACTTTCTCATCGTTGAGA
>JAKSCP010000061.1 GCA_022360535.1 Pseudomonadales bacterium
GTGAAGATGCAACTGCGTCGTCGTACTCTGGAGCTTGGTCCACGTACTGAGCAGTACGATACTGAGCACTTCATGATGATGGCTGGTGCCCGTGGTCAATTGATTGGCGACTGGAACTATGACATTTCATTCCAGTATGGTGAGTCAAATCGTACAACCGTACGTGATGGTTACACCAACCTGACCAACATCCAGAATGCTCTGGATTCAGTCGACGGTGTTACTTGTGCTAATGGTGATTCGACTTGTGTACCTATCGACTTGTTCGGTGGTTTCGGCACCATTACCCCAGCCATGGCTGGCTACGCCCGTGCTATTGCACTGCAGCAGCAGAAGTATGATCAATCTGTTGGCCTGATCACTTTGGATGGCCCAGTAGATTTCGTACAACTTCCTTCTGCATCTACTCCGCTGGCACTGAGTGTTGGTTTTGAGACTCGTGACGAGTTTGGTTCTCTTGAGCCAGATGAGTGTCTCAAGCTTGCGCCTGCATCCTGTCAGGGTGGTGCTGGTGGTAACTTGCTGCCAATCGCTGGTGGTTACCGCGTAGATGAGTTCTTCCTGGAAGGCCTGATGCCTCTGGTAGATGGTGTAGATTTCGTGGAAGCGCTTAACCTCGAGTTCGGTTATCGTGATTCCGACTACACTACAGTCGGCAATGTCGATACCTGGAAGGTTGGTCTGAACTGGACTGTAAACGATGCCTTGCTGGTACGTGTCATGCAGCAGGAAGCAACCCGTGCACCTAACGTTGCTGAGTTGTTCTCACCTGTAACTACTGCTCTGCGTAATGCGACTCTGGACCCATGTTCAGTAGCTAACGCTGGCAACATCACGCCTACTCTGCAGGCTCTTTGTGAGTCTACTGGCATGCTGCCAGGACAGGTTGGTGTATTGCAGGATATCGTAGCTGGCCAGGTTAATACTCTGGAGGGTTCCGATCCTACCAATCCACCAAATGCGGAAACAGCAGACACGTTTACTGCCGGTTTCGTATGGACACCTAACTTTGCAAGCGACCTGATCGAGAACTTAACTATCTCTCTCGACTACTACGACATTGACGTAGAAGACGTGATTGGTGAGTTCACTGCTCAGGAAATCATCGACCAGTGCTACGTGCTGGGTGATCCTGCTTCTTGTGCCAACGTGGTTCGAGTTGACGGTGACCTGACTTCACCAGCCTCTGGTATTCGTCGCCTGACTACTAACCTGCTGTACGAACGTTCAGAAGGTTATGAGCTTGGTTTCAACTTCGGTGTTGATCTGGGCGAGTTCGGTGACCTGCAATTCTCCGGTAACGTCAACAAGTACATCACTCAGGAGTCACTGAGCTCTGCGACTGTACCTGTTATCGATTGTAAAGGTTTCTTCGGAACCAGCTGTGACCCTGTCTCTGATATGCGACGGGTTCAGCGCACTAACTGGAACTGGCGTGATCTGACTGCATCACTGCAGTGGAGACACATCGATTCAGTTGATGCTGAGCCACCAGAAAGGGCTACATTGTTCCCAGCGTTCCAGTCAATCGATTCTTACGATTACCTGGACCTGTATGTGGGCTACAACCTGTGGGATGACCGCATCCGCCTGAGCGTTGGTGTAGAGAACCTCACAGACGAAGATCCACCTGTAGTGGGTAACGAAGCGGGTGATACCTCTTCTAACTCAGGTAACACTTTCCCAAGTAACTATGATCCTCTGGGACGTGTTTACACTGCGGGTTTCCGTCTGACTTTCTAATTTAGAAGTTAGATAAGAAATCATAGAAACCCGGCTATCGAGAGATAGCCGGGTTTTTTATTGGATGTTTGAGAGTCCTGTGTTTGGAACCATCCCTGGTGGGGTGTTCCAGCCAGCACATCCCTGTGCTGTCGTTCAGCCCTATCAAAGCTTTCGCTTTGATTCGCTTCGCGACCGGGCTTCACCCTCGCATTCGCCGTCGGCGAATGTCGGCATCCATGCCTCACTTCGAGTCGCCTTTCAGTTCTGTGCCTAGTCAGCAATCCTCATTCAATGAATACTGACTCAAATTCATTTCCATCTCACATGAGCGATATTTCGTTGACGCAGGTCTATTAGGAGGTCTAACTTAATCGCCTGCTGCTTGATTCCAGCTTGAGGAAGCTATTGCCATGATGAAGTCATTAATTGGTCGTGTCGTTCTCGTTCTTTTTTTGTTTGCAACCTTCCAAAGCTACTTACTTGCAGCCGAAGAAGAATGGGAGCTCAAACGGGACCGGGACAATATCCAGGTTTATACCCGAAGTGTTGAGGGCTCACCCTATGATGCGGTCAGAACTATCACTGTGGCTGATGATGTGCGTTTGTCCTCATTCGTGGCACTCATTGTGGATGCAGAAGCCTGTCCGGATTGGGCGGATCGTTGTGCTGAGTCCTATGTGATTGAGCAAGTGTCGGATACCGAGAATTATGTCTACACCCACAATGACCTGCCGTTCCCGGTTAAAGACAGAGACGTGGTGTCCCATGTCATCTGGACTCAGGAGCCCAATACCTTAATCGTCGAGATGAACAGCCAGGCCGTGGCTGGCAGACACGAAGAGGTAAGAGGGCGCCTGCGACTGCAGATGGCGCAGGCAAGCTGGCGATTTGAGCCGCTTGGAGGAGGACAAATCAGGATAATTAGCGATGCCCATATCGATCCTGGTTCTGCGCTGCCTAGCTGGGTGACCAACATGCTGTTGGTGGACACTCCATTCGAAACCATGAAATCGCTGGTGGAGGAAGTGCGCAATCCCAAGTACCGGGATGCACAGCTGGGCTTCATACAGGATGAGTAATTAGTTGCAAATAAGAATCATTCTCATTAATATAGAAGTCCACTTTCGGACTTTGTGATGAGGATGATCATGCCATCTCGGGTAAGTCTGCAAATAGACCCTTTGGTGTTACAACGACTATTGGAACGCAATGCGCTTTCGGTCAATGAGTTCTCCTGCAACGATAGTCGAGCTAAACAACAGGTCTTGAAAATATTTGGCGAATTAACAGCGAACAGGATTCGTTCGATTCGCCAATAGTCCCGTTTTAAATCCAGTAGCTCGTGATACGGGCCATGGCCTTGTATCGATGTGTGCACTGTGTCAGTCTAAAAAATCTTTCCGATTTTCGATTGCGCCTGTATGTCTCACGACCACACCGATCCACCTTCCGAGTTGACCCTAAAAGTCAAAGCGCTGGAAAGCTTGCTAGTTGAGAAAGGATTAGTTAATCCAGAAGCCCTTGATACCATTATCGAGACCTACGAGAGTCAGGTTGGTCCGAGAAACGGAGCGCATGTCGTTGCGAAGGCCTGGGTTGATGCTGACTTCAAGTCAGCGTTGTTGGCCGATGCTACGGCGGCAGTTGCGTCGCTTGGTTATGCCGGTCGCCAGGGAGAGCATTTAAAAGTCGTTGAGAACACGGCTGACACTCATAATCTCGTGGTTTGCACTTTGTGTTCCTGCTATCCCTGGACGGTGCTGGGTCTACCACCAGTCTGGTACAAATCTGCCCCTTATCGAGCGCGTGCCGTTTCTGAACCGCGCAAAGTACTGGCGGAATTCGGCACAGTTTTATCCGACGACACTCGAATCAGAGTCTGGGATTCCACTTCCGAGATGCGTTACCTGGTGCTGCCATTGCGGCCAGCTGGCACAGATGATTTGTCAGAAGAACAGTTGCGTAACCTGGTTACGCGCAACTCTATGATCGGAGTTGAGCAGGCCAAGACCGCGGACAGCCAGGACTGATTGACTGATGAAAGGCGCACATGATTTAGGCGGACGCCACGGCCTGGGTGCCATCGACGCCGAGCCCGAGGCTGAAGAACCAATTTTTCATGCAGAGTGGGAGCGGCGCGCATTTGCGCTCAATCTGGCTCTGGGTATGCTGGGCCGGTGGAACATCGATGAGGCGCGCTATGCCCGTGAACGTCAACATCCGGTTTCCTACCTGGAGAATTCCTACTACGAAAACTGGCTGGCAGGACTGGATAATTTACTGAGCGAAAAGGAGCTGCTTGCCCTTAGCTCGGAGCTGGCGGATCGAGTCCCCGACTCGGATGGTGCGAAGAAAATCTTGTTCAGTGGTGGCCCCACGCTAATGGATGACGTGGCCAGTCCCCTGTTTGCTGTAGGCGACAGAGTGCGTGTCAAAAAGATTCAGACATCCGGTCATACTCGTGCACCAGGCTACGCACAAGGTGTGGTTGGCACCATTTCGGAACACTATGGTACTCACGTTTTTCCCGACGCCA
>JAKSCP010000121.1 GCA_022360535.1 Pseudomonadales bacterium
ACAGAAGAAGAATCAACCGAACCAGACCACGAGCAGCAATTCGAGCAAGAAGCCCTGGTGGGAATACTGGTACACCAGTGTCTTGAGCGCTACGTGCAGGCAGCGGACCAAAAGTCCTACCTCTCGGAGCTTTCCAGGCTCCACGGCTACTGGAAGCTAAAGCTACGTCACTTGAATCTCAGCGACGGGGAATTGGAGGCACTGGTCTTATCGATGGAAGCAACGGTGAAACGTACCGTAGGCAATGACAAGATAAGCTGGTTATTCGACTCACAACTTACGGACAGTCAGTGTGAATTACCATTAAGCCGCAAGCATGAAGGCTACCTTAGCAATAGAGTAGTCGACCGTACTTTTCTCGACAGCGACGGTGTGCGCTGGGTGATTGACTACAAAACTGGCAAACCCAATGTGGACGAGGCAGAAGCGGAATTTATAGAGAAACAGAAAGCACTGCACAAAGACCAGCTACGGGATTACAAACGCTTGTTTGAAGAGTTGGAGTCTTCAGAGATAAGGACAGCCCTGCTCTTCACGTCAATACCGAAACTGGTAGAGCTCCAGGTAGACTAATCGCAGTCTGCCGGGTCAACGGCAAAAATCCCCGCAGCGTTGCGCAAGTAACCTTTGTAATCCATGCCGTAGCCGTACAGGTAGTAATCCTCAATCTCCAGGCCAACAAAGTCTGCCGTCATGTCCGGCAGTTTTCGATCATGGCATTTGTTAACCAGCACAGCCGTATAAACTTCGGCAGCTCCGTGCTGCTGCACATACTCCTTGATGGCATGCAGGGTATCGCCTTCATCCAGTATGTCATCGATGATTAGCACCACCTGCGCTTCCAGACTGGTTTCCGGATAATGCTTCCACTCTAAATCACTACCTCGAGTCTGATTGCGATAGCGAGTTGCGTGCAGGTAGTCCATCTGTAAGGGAAAATCCAGTCGGGTCGCCAGCTTGCCAGCAACGATCACTGCACCATTCATAACGCTCAATAGAATAGGGTTCTTGTCAGCAAGTTGCCTGGATATCTGTGCCGCCATGGTATCCAGTACCGCCTCCACTTCCGCCTCCGTATGGAGACACGTGGCACGTTCACTGACTGCTCGTATATGCTCGGGAGTCATCTAATTGATTTAAGCAGGATCAGGTTCGGGCCGAATAACATCCAGACCATCCAACGTGGTTGTTGGGAAAGCGAAATCAGCACCATGAGAATGAACGATGTCGATGATCTTCAGCAAAACATCCTGCTTGATTTCATGAAAGCGAATCCAGTTGGTGGTTTTAGTAAAAGTATAGATAAAGAAATCCAGCGATGAAGGGCCGTAACCATTGAAGTTAACGATTAGTGTTTGTGAGGTGTCGATTTCATCATGGTTTTTCAACATGTCTTTTACATCCGCCACAATGGCGCCCATCTTTTCTGAGTCGCAGTAACGAATTCCGATGTTTTCCTTAATCCTTCGATTACTCATACGCGAAGGGTTTTCCAGAGAGAGCGTATTGAACACTGAATTGGGAACATACAAAGGCCGCTTGTCAAAGGTACGAACCACAGTCAGGCGCCACCCAATACTCTCGACCGTTCCTTCGATCTCTCTGTCAGGTGAACGAATCCAGTCGCCGATAGCAAAGGGCCGATCCAGATAAATCATTAGCCCGCCGAAAAAGTTAGCGAGCAGATCCTGGGCGGCGAAACCCACCGCAATACCCCCTACTCCGCCAAAGGCCAGCAAGGCGGTGATCTGGATGCCAAAGGTAGGCAAGGCAACCAACGCAGCGGAGATAAACACTGAGAGGCGCAACAGTTTGGCCAGTGCGTGCAAGGTGGTCGGATCGATACTGGTCTGATCAGTGCCACTGTCTTCCTTGAGGCTCTCCAGTACGCGCGCTTCTGCCAAGGTAATGAAGCGGGTCAGAAACATCATTATCAGAACGATGAACGTTAGCTGCCGCACCACATCCAGGTTCTCTGCATTGAACAGCTCAGTCTGCAGATAACCTTCGCTGACATCTATCGCCCACAACAGGCCCATTATTAAAACGAACCAACTTACGGGGCCGTGGGCTGCTTCGAATACGGCGTCATCCCAGACATTGCTGGTTTTCTCAAACTGTCGTTTCACCATCATTAACGCGCGCATCGCAACATAGCGAGCGATAAGCGTAAGGGTGACGATGGCAAAAATTTCCAGACCCCAATTAAGCTCGCCCAGGGTATCCAATGCGAAAAACCGCTCCACTGATTCCATTATTTGTCTCCTGGCAAGTCGTTCCTGACTTTGCGCCCTCTGTTCTTACAATAATTTTTCATGGGGATGCACTTATTTCGGATAAGGCCTCCACTGCAACCTGCCAGTGTTCCTGTTCATACAGATTACTCACGTCCGCAGCCGGTGCAGCACGCAACGCGCTGAGCTTTGAACATCCGGGGTGTGCGATGGAATCCAGATAATCAGCAATGGCGAGAGCCGCGTCACGGTCATTGCAGGCAAGCACCATATCGCAGCCGGCGGCGAATGCTTTCTCCGCTCGTTGCACCGCATTCCCACCTGCCTGCGCCGCTGCCATACTTAAATCGTCACTGAACACCACGCCTTGGAAATCCAGTTGCCCACGCAGTTTCTGTTGGATCCAGACCTTAGAAAACCCCGCACACTCGACATCAACTGCTGGATACTGCACATGAGCTGGCATCACCCCATCCAGAAGATCAATGCAATTGGCAAACACCTGGAAGTCCTGGTTGAGAATTTCTTCTGCACTGCGCTCGTCAACGGGCACGGTATGGTGAGAGTCAGCCACCACTGTGCCATGGCCTGGAAAGTGCTTCCCCGTCGCGATCATGCCTGCTTCATGCATACCTCCAATATAAGCACGGGCAAGCTCTGTCGTTACTGTCACGTCAGCAGCAAATGCCCTTTCGGCGATAACTTCTGAATCACTGTTGTACAAATCCAATACCGGAGCAAAACTGATGTCTATGCCATAGTGCAAGATTTCTGCGGCCATCGCCCAACCGTGCAATCTGGCCAACTGCTGCGCCCGCTCCTGATCTGTTTCATAGTGGCTGGCCAATGCATGCAATGGAGGAAGCTGCAGAAACCCTTCGCGGAAACGTTGTACGCGACCACCCTCCTGATCGACAGCAATCAGAATCTCAGGATCGCTGTTACGAATTGCCGCCACCAGTGCACGTAGCTGTTCCGGATCAGAGTAGTTGCGACTGAAAAGGATTAACCCACCAACACACTCACGCTGTAGCAACTTTTCTTCGTCGGCCGTCAATTCCTCGCCCTCTAGGTCTAGCATCAGGGCGCCTGGAAACGAATTACTTTCATTCATGGATTAAGTTGGATCGAATGGCAAAAATACTTGATGCGAAGAGTATAGAGAGATTTATCAGTGGTTCAAACAGTTAGCCACCAGTGTTAATTCTGTCGTTCAGCTTGTAACAATTTTGAGGTAAAAAATGCTTTTATTTAGTGGGCGTTTCTCTCAGTATAGAAACTGTTCCATCAGTTAGATGTACGCATTTAGGGAGCTTTTATTCGCAGTAAATAAGCAGCACTTTCAGTTTGTCGGGGGACAAGGCAATGAACACTCTCATGCCCGAAGTTTCCGCCTGGTATCAAGACATAATCAGCGGAATTTTGTTTGAAGTCGTAGCGATTGACGACGCTAGCGGCACCATCGAATATCAAATGGTAGATGGTGAAGTTGGTGAGTACGACAATATAACCTGGCAAACCCTCTATCTCACCCCCGCCGAAGCTCCCGAAGACTGGCGCAGCCCCTACGAACTCAATAGCGAAGACCAGGCCTATTCTGACCAGACTGTGGTTCCGGAAAACTTCTCAGGTGCGCTTTCCTCTATAGAGCCAGACCTCCTGGATCTCGGTGACGACTTCCAGGTTTTCTAAGCGGATTGTCCCCGACCTCCCCCTGGTTCTTGCGCCGATAGCTGTCAACGAATCTGCGATTTCCTCGCTAAACCCCTGAATTAGCGCGTTTTACAGTTTTTTCTAAAGAAAGTTCCAGAAAGCCAGATAACTGTATATAATTACAGTTGTCTGAAATTGGGACGCTGTTGCTCTGCAATGTCATGCAGAGTGTACAACTGTCACCGACATCAACGTGCAACTTAAACAGGAGCTCACCGAGGCAACCAACCATGCACAAGTTAACTACTCGGCAAGAACAGATTCTCGATTACATTAAAGATTATCTGCACGACACCGGCTTCCCACCTACCCGTTCGGAAATAGCGCAAGAGATGGGCTTCAAGTCCCCGAATGCTGCCGAAGAACACCTGCGCGCATTAGCTCGCAAAGGCGCCATCGAAATGATGCCGGGCACGTCTCGCGGTATTCGCCTGCCCATCAGTGAGCAATTGGGGCTGCCGATCGTTGGCCAAGTGGCTGCGGGCAGTCCAATTCTTGCAGAAGAATCCATTGCCGATTACTGCGATATCCCGCCGGATATGTTTTCACCATCAGCCGATTATCTGTTAACCGTAAAAGGCACCAGTATGGTGGATGTGGGAATCTACGAAGACGATTTACTCGCCGTCCATAAAACTGATCGTGCCAACAACGGTGATATCGTCGTCGCCCGTATCGAAGACGAAGTGACGGTTAAAAGGCTGGAAACAACTCGAAGCAAATACAAATTGAATCTGATTGCCGAGAATCCCGACTTCTCACCGATTGAAGTTGATCTGCGCAGTCAGAGCTTTGCTATTGAGGGCATCAGTGTTGGCGTCATCAGACGTCAGATATGATTCGCAGCTAAAACTAACGAGCCGAAAGTCTTCGAGTAATCTGAAGACTTTCGGCCTAGCCTGATTTTTTCGCTTTCTTCTTTGCTTTCTTTTTGGCGGCTTTCTTACGGGGTGCTTTCTTCTCTGGCTTGGTGACTTCCCACTTGCCATCTTTGTAAAAGGCTTTCCATCCTGTCGCCTTTTTGTCTATTTCACTCTGTACGTATTGTTCTTTGGTTTTGCGACTGTAGCGAACCAGGGTTTTATTGCCTTCGTCATCTTCCGTCGGCGCACTAAACAGGAACTCATATTTCGGATCAATTTCATCCTTGTGAGGTAGTAACTCTTCAACTAACGGCGCGCGGGTTTCCCGATTCTTCGGAAATTGGCTGGCTGCCAGGAATAAACCAGACGCACCATCTCTCAGGATGTAATGATCTTCTACTGTCTCGCAGGGAAGCTCTGGCATCGGCACTGGATCCATCTTGGGCGGTGCAGGCTCCCCATTTCTCAACAGCTTGCGTGTGTTCTTACAATCTTCATTGGTACAACCAAAGTACTTACCGAAACGGCCGGTCTTGAGTTGCATATCAGAGCCACACTTGTCGCACTCGATGACCGGACCATCATAACCACGAATCTTGAACTTGCCCTCTTCGACCTCGTAGCCTGGGCAGTCCGGGTTGCGACCACAAACATGAAGCTTGCGTGTCTCATCAATCAAATAGGATTCCATGGCCGTGTTGCAGATTTTGCAACGGTGCTTCTTCCTGAACAGAATATTTTCCTGCTCCTCGGCTTCCTCTGCAGTATCGGTTCGAATTGCCTCTTCGCCGGGAGTGAGGTTTAGAGTGCTCTTGCAACGTTCCTTGGGAGGAAGGGAATAGCCGGAACATCCTAGAAACACGCCGGTAGACGCCGTTCGAATCTGCATATTCCGCCCACACTTGGGACATTTGATATCCGTGTCTGTAGGATCATTGAGGCGCATGCCCCCCTCATCCGCCTGGGCTTTCTCTAATTGAGAAGTGAATCCCGCGTAGAATTCATCCAACAGCGTCTTCCAATCCGTGTGCCCTGCGGCCACTTCGTCCAAGGCGTCTTCCATCTTGGCAGTGAAGTCGTAGTCCATCAGGTCTTCAAAGCTTTCCACCAGGCGCTCAGCCACGATATCGCCCATCTTCAGCGCATAAAATCGCTTGTTTTCTACCCTTACGTAACCACGATCCTGGATAGTGGAAATAATCGAGGCATAAGTAGAAGGACGACCGATGTCGCGTTTTTCCAATTCTTTAACCAGGCTCGCCTCAGTGAAACGGGCGGGCGGTTTGGTGAAGTTTTGAAAAGGTTCCAGCTTCTCTAACTGCAGAGAATCCCCAACTTCTACTGCAGGCAACACCACATCTTCCTCTTTCGAAGGCATCACTTTGAGATAACCGTCGAATTGCATGATGCGACCCTTGGTTCGCAGTTCATATTTGTCGGCTGACACTGTAATGCTGCTGCTAAGATAACGGGCTGGTGGCATCTGACAGGCAACAAAGTACTTCCAGATCAGGTCGTACAAACGCACAGCATCCTGCTCCATACCCATGAGCTTGTCCGGCATCACCTTTACATCACTGGGTCGAATGGCTTCGTGTGCCTCCTGAGCGCCTTCTTTCGAACTGTAGAATTTGGGTTTCTCAGGCAGATAGTCTTTTCCGAAGTTGTCGGCGATGTAATCTCGCGCCATGGCAATGGAATCATTACTCAGATGAGTTGAATCCGTACGCATATAAGTGATGTACCCTGCCTCATAGAGCCGCTGCGCCATCAGCATGGTTTTCTTCACACCAAAACCCAGGCGCGTACTCGCTGCCTGCTGCAGTGTGGATGTAATAAGAGGTGGTTTTGGCTTGGAAGACGTTGGCCGGTCTTCCCGCTTGGATACTGCATAATCGGCCGCTTCCAGAATCGCCAGTGCGGCATCGGTTTCGTCTTTGCTGCCGGGGCGGAAATTTTCTCCATCCTGGCGGACTACCTGGCATCGCAGCTTCTCGTTCTTGCCCGTCGCGAGGTTCCCGAACACCTCCCAGAACTCTTCCGGAATGAAGGCGCGGATTTCTGCCTCTCGCTCTACGACCAGGCGTACTGCAACCGATTGCACCCGCCCGGCGGAAAGGCCACGGGCCACCTTTGCCCAGAGCAGAGGTGAGACCATGAAACCTACGACACGATCCAGAAAGCGTCGAGCCTGTTGGGCTTCTACGTAGCGCATATCCAAATCACCGGGCTCCGAAAACGCATCGGTTATGGCACGCTTGGTGATTTCATTGAATACGACTCGCTTGAAACGCTCGGGGTCACCTCCGATGGCTTCTTTCAGATGCCAGGCAATAGCCTCCCCTTCCCGGTCAAGGTCAGTCGCGAGGTAAATGTTTTCTGCATTCTTTGCGAGTTTCTTAAGCTCGTTAACGACTTTTTCTTTACCCGGCAGGATCTGATAGTTGGCTTTCCAACCTTTTTCGGGATCGATTCCCATGCGGGTAACGAGTTGTTGTTTGGCTTTCTTCTTTTTATAGGCAATTTTTTCCTCGGGCTTCATTTTCCGAGTTTTAGCTGCCGCTGCTGCTCTGGCCTTGGTGTCTATGGCTTTGCCATTGCCACTGGTCGGCAGATCACGAATGTGACCCACACTGGATTTGACCACGAATTCGGGCCCTAAATACTTGTTTATCGTCTTCGCTTTCGCAGGTGACTCAACAATGACCAGTGATTTAGACATGGATTCTGAACAACTTCCTCTTGAATTTCCTTTGCCCTGTGGCGGGCAGCGCACATATATAAGGGCAAGTTTGCCTTCGGTCAAGCCCTGTTATTTTTTTGCCATCAGATCAGCACTGGCGGAAGGCCAGTAAATACGCGGGCTCCAGGGCCATTATCCTGAGCTTTAATAAATCAGAAAAAAATTGGGAATCCGCAAGGTTCCAGGGGATTGTGGCAAAAATCGCCGAATTGAAGCCTACTTCAGTAGAACTTCCATCAATGCTGCCTTTGTTCAGGATAAAGAACTGGAAATCGATCCATAAGTGCCAGGTAGCACTCTATACCCATAACACTGTCCTGAGTTTTGCTCAAGGTGAATAACTGCGGGGATTTCTGGAATTGAGGCGGGTTACTTATGCCAGCTTTAAATATCTACTTCGTGTAGCCAGCCAAACGAATCATCAAGCTCGCCTTTCTGGATACCAATTAAAGTATCGTAAAGCTGCTGCATCACGGGACCGACAGTCTGACCATCGTCGTTTACATTATGCCAGGCATCGTCAAACCAGATACGGCCAACCGGAGACAATACTGCTGCCGTTCCGCAGGCACCCATCTCCTGAAAGTCTTCGAATTCGGTGCGCAACTCAACGGGACGATCCGCCGTGCTCATGCCTAATTTGTCGCTGGCAATGGTCATTAGAGAACGCCTGGTGATACTGGGCAGGATGGCATTCGATGCAGGGGTAACCAGGCTTCCGTCTTTAAGGGCGATCACAATATTGGCAGACCCAGCCTCGTCGATAAACCTGCCTTCAGCGGCGTCGAGATACAGGGCTTCACTTGCCCCCAGCTCCTGCGCTTTACGAGTGGCCAGCAGCCCCCCGGCGTAATTGGCACCGACCTTGTAACTGCCTGTGCCATTTGGGGCAGCCCGATCCATACCGGAAACGGCAAGACTAATTACCGCAAGTCCTGCTTCTTTATAGTAAGGGCCTACCGGTGAGACAAATACCCGGAACTCAAAAGACCGGGCTGGCTTCAATCCCAGGTTCTCCCCTACCCCTATAAGCATGGGGCGGATATACAGGGAAGCACCAGAACCATAGGGTGGTATCCACGCATAGTTGGCGCGCACCGTTTCTTCTACAGCCGCGATGAACATTTCCCTTGGCACTTCTGGCATCAAGAGCCGTGACGCCGCCTGATTCATGCGCTCGCTGTTGAGGTCTGGCCTGAACAACAGAATTCGGCCGTCCTCAGCCGTCTGCGCCTTCATCCCCTCGAAACACTGTTGAGCATAATGCAACGCGGGTGCACCCTCATGCACACTGATGTTTTCGTCTTCCACCAGGCTGCCAGCTTGCCATTCTCCATCGACATGGCAGGCGGAAAATCGAAAATCTGTACGCAGGTATTGGAAGCCCAGCTCGGCCCAATTCAGATTCTTTTTAGCGACTTTTGCGTCCAAGGGAAACTACTCTGGAACTTGTTTGAAGCCCGGTATTATCGGCGATTGCCCGTGGAATAGCCAGATTCCCTCGGTGGCAGCCCTACCCAGCTTCCTATAGACTCTGCGCCCTGACACAAGGCCCTGCCCACAATCAACCGGTATTACAGAACCTTACTATCCTCCTCACTATTCTTATATATAGAAGCATGGAACTTATCGATATCGGCGCCAATCTGACTCACGTCTCATTCGAGCAGGACTTTGAGACTGTGGTGAATGCCGCCCAGGAAGCCGGCATAGGCCATATCCTGTTGACCGGCACGGATCTGGAAACCAGCACGGCTGCGCAGTCAATGGCAGCGCGGGACTCCGGAACTTTCTCCAGTACTGCTGGTTTTCATCCCCATGTGGCCAGCGATGCGACTGCTGAAGCCATGGCGGAAATCGAAGCCCTGCTGCAGCAACCGGAAGTGGTGGCTGTTGGCGAAACGGGGCTGGACTTTAACCGCAACTATTCCCCTCCCGACCGCCAGAAAGAAGTCTTCGAACAACATCTCCAACTTGCCGTCGAACGAAATAAACCTCTGTTCTTGCACCAAAGAGATGCCCATGAAGAGTTTTTTAAGCTCCTGAGCCGCTATCGCCAGGACCTCGTGGGCGGAGTTGTGCATTGTTTTACCGATTCAGAAACTGCGCTGCAGGATTATCTGGAGCTGGATATGCACATAGGCATAACAGGTTGGATATGTGATGAGCGTCGCGGTTTGGAGTTGCAGCAGCATGTCAGACTGATTCCTGATGATCGCTTGTTAATAGAGACAGATGCCCCCTATTTGCTGCCGCGAAGCCTGCGGCCGAAACCGAAGACCAGGCGCAATGAGCCAAAGCATCTGGTTGAGGTTCTGCGGGTAGTGGCCGAATGCCGACAACAGTCCATGGCCGAAGTGGCAGCATTCACCACTGCCAATGCGAAACACTTATTTGGCTTGAAGTAGTCATTCGCCCCGGCGAAAATATTCACATTCGAGCCAGTTTTGCTATATTTTATAGCCACTTGGGTAGCTGCGATCTGTAACAAGGCAAAAGAAACACAACAAACCAGCAGTTAGAGCAAACGGGTCAAAAAGTGAATAAGCGTGCATTCCTTGAGGGATTCTTCACGGCAAGTGCTGTCGCATTTGGCGGCCACTTTATGTGGCGCCGCCTGCAGACCACCGATTCCCTGATCGTTGCAGAAAACCCCGGACCGGTCCTGCCACAAACCGGTGAAGCCCCTCCTGCTTCATTTCAGTTCACGCCAATTGAGATCGAGCAAACCCAACCTGCTGCAGGCATCCCATCGCCGGTGCCAACTTTAGCCGCCAACGATCTGCAAGCAACGCCCGTAGGCTCGTCCGCAACAACCCCCGAAGGCATCCGCATCAATTCACTTAGTGACAGGCAAGTTGATGCCTACCTGCGCAAGATTCGTAATTTTGATGCGATCTTTGCCAGCGATATTTATCTGGATCCGAAATATGAGGCGGTGTTGCTCAAAACTACTCGCCACCTGGCGAATGTTGAGTCCTACATGGGGCACGGCAACTTCAACCTTATGAGCTTCGACGAAATGCTACAGGCCGGCAGAAACTTCTCCAGGATTGGCGAGTTCGAAAAAGACGAGTTGGATTTTCTGGAAGAAATCTTTTTCGCCAACCCGCACCGCTATGGGTTTTTCGGCAAGAAAGTCAGTTTGGATATCACCGACGCTATTCCCCGAAAAGATGTTGCAAAGATTCCGAACTCTGGGCACTTCCTGTTAAAGGGAGAGTCGCTCAATCTTTACAACAAGCTGGTTGCCGATATCGGTGATCAGCTGATCCTGACCTCTGGCGTACGCAGCAATGTCAAACAGATGCATCTATTCCTGGCGAAGACTATCGAAGCCAATGGAAACCTCTCCCGCGCTTCACGATCCCTGGCTCCACCGGGACACTCTTTTCACGGTGTGGGCGATTTTGACATCGGCAAAATAGGATTCGGTGCCAGAAACTTTACTTCCGATTTCTCCTCGACGGAGGAATACCGCAAAATCGCTCGGCTCGGTTATGTGGATATACGCTATCCCACAGATAATTTGTTTGGTGTCCGCTTCGAGCCCTGGCACATCAAACTAGGCTAAGTAACTCTTCCTCGCCGAAAGGCCAACCAATTTCCTGTTCCGTAGACGGATTTCTCACAACCGGTATGGTGAGTCCATAACGTTCCACCAGCAATTCATCGGAAGCTATATCCACAGCCTCATAGGACAAGATGCCGGCCGCCTGCTGCTGCTCCAGCATCAGGGCAGCATGTTCGCAGAGATGGCAGCCGGCGGTGGTATAAAAGATTAGTCTTGGCACTTGTCAGGGTTTCAGGTTTTATGCAGATCTAAACTATATGACGCTTCAGTCCCTGCTCGCATAAGCCGTTGACTGTGCCAAGGTCAGTAGCTCCCGCAGAGCCACCGAGAACATCGAATAATCCGGGTTCGGTTCTGCTTGCAGTTGATGCAGCATGGTACTGCTGCGCGCAATCTGCGCCTCATAATCCTGCACCCATTGCTTCACCTTCGATGCGGCCGTGCTCTTACCTCCGTTCCCTCGTACAACATTGCAGGTAAGCGCTCTCTGTTGCCAGGAAAGATCATCGAGATAGGTCTCCCGCGCCAGGGCCTGCCAGTAATTCGATACTGGCAGCTGATTAATCATCCTGCCCAGCCAATTCAGCTGCAATCGTTCGCCAAGTTCATAGTACACATTAACGATGGTAGTCAGGCTTTCCCCTGTGGTTTGCGATATTTCAGCCAGACTGGTTGCCGGAAACAGAAAATCAGCGCGACAAATCGAAGTGGCTAAGGCGCCAGGAACACCATGTGAGGTGAGATACTCCAATTTGGCGTCGTACATTTCCCGAAAATCGTCCGGTAACTTCGCCGGCAGCATCTTGCCGAACTGTGCGATGTGGTTTTCGAAATAGGCGATCTCAGTCTGACAATCCAGGTTCGCTCTTCTATTACGGAGCAGCCAGCGTGTGACCCGGCGAATAAGTCTCACCAGGCGCGCCATCATGTCTGTCTGCACTTCGCTGGGAATTTTGTAGTCCAGGGCTTCAATCGCTGCCCAGGGCTGACGAATGTCGAAGATATCCATGGCAATGATTGTGGCCTTGATCACTTCCTGAACTGTAGAGGCAGTGGAATCCACCATTCTATAGACGAAGCTTGGTCCCAAAATATTGACCACCTCGTTGGCAAGCTGGGTGGCAATGATCTCGTGTCGCAACGGATGTTGATGCATTTCCTCGCGATAACTATGCACCAGCTTGTCAGGAAATGCCGCGTATAAATAGGAGGCTAGATAGTCTTCGTCCAGGTAATCCGCATCCACCAATGTGGCTTTGAGATGCATCTTCATATACGAGGTCAGCACAGCGATTTCGGGGCGTGTGAGATATTGCTCCCGGGCTGATCGCTCTTCGAAGCTATCGCTGTCAGGGAGAAACTCCAGATCTCGATCCAGGCCAGCATGCTTTTCCAGGAAGCTTGCCAGGTCGCTGTACTCACGGTGTCGAACGTCAGCCTGGGCCCGGGCGATACCGATTGCCTGCACCTGTGCGTAATTATTCTGCAACACTAAATCCGACACATCATCGGTCATGGATTCCAGTAACTTATTGCGCTTGCTTTCGTTGAGGCGGCCATTGTTCTCCAGTTCATTCAAGAGAATTTTGATGTTCACTTCGTGATCGGAGCAATCGACCCCTGCTGAGTTATCGACAAAATCTGTGACCGATATGCCACCGTTAAGCCCGTACTCGATTCTCGCGGCCTGGGTGAGGCCCAGGTTTCCGCCTTCCCCTACCACACGACAGCGTAAGTCTGAGCCATTGATCCGCAACACATCATTAGTCTTATCCCCTACTTCACCGTGGCTTTCTGAGCTGGCTTTCACATAGGTCCCGATGCCGCCATTCCAGATTAAATCCACCGGACTCTGTAGCAGGTGATGAATAAATTGGTCTGGGGTCAGGGCGTCATGCTCGATCGCAAAGCGCTTTTTCATCTCTGCTGTAATGGTGATGGACTTTTCGCTGCGAGCGAAAATGCCACCGCCCTTGGATATCAATTTGGCATTGTAGTCAGACCAGGCAGATCGGGGCTTCTTGAACAGACGCTGACGCTCACGGAAACTGGATGCAGAATCTGGATCCGGATCAACGAAGATATGCATGTGATTGAATGCAGCCACCAGGCAAATATGCCGCGATAACAACATGCCATTGCCAAACACATCACCGGACATATCACCGATACCTACAACGGTGAAATCCTCCTTCTGCACATCGATGCCCAACTCGCGAAAGTGCCGCTGAACCGAAACCCAGGCGCCACGTGCGGTGATTCCCATTTGCTTGTGGTCATAGCCATTACTCCCTCCAGAGGCGAAGCCATCACCTAACCAAAAGCCATAGTCTTTGGCGATGCCATTGGCAATATCAGAGAAAGTGGCTGTGCCTTTGTCGGCCGCCACAACAAGATAAGGATCGTCTGTGTCACGCCGCACCACCTGCTGTGGGGGTACCAATTTTCCATCGACCAGATTATCGGTGATGTCGAGAAGTCCGCTGATGAACGTCTTGTAGGATTCCACACCCTGGGCCATGAACTGTTCCCGATCTGTCGCCTGCGCTTTCGAGACAAAGCCACCTTTAGCACCAACGGGAACGATCACTGAATTTTTCACCTGCTGCGCTTTCACCAGGCCGAGAATCTCGGTGCGATAGTCTCCACCTCTGTCTGACCAGCGCAGGCCGCCGCGAGCAACGCTACCGCCTCGCAGATGCACGCCTTCCATCGACCTGGAATAAACGAAAATTTCAAACCTGGGTTTGGGTAATGGAATGCCTTCTATCTGTTCTGGAATGAACTTGAAGGAGAAATAGTCTTTTAGCTCACCCTGTTGATCCGTTTGAAAGAAATTGCTGCGCTGAGTCGCATCCATGAGATTCAGGTAGGCGCGTAGCACACTGTCCTCTGCCAGGTTTGCGACTTCGTCAATAGATGCATTGAGTTGGCTGCGAATTCGTTGCGCCTGTTTGTGTTGATCCTTACTGCTACCGGGTGCAAGCAAGCTATAGAAGTAACGGACCAGCAGGCCGCAGATTTCTCCATGCCGGGATAATGTTTCCGCAATAAACTGACTGGTGTAACCGAATTGAATCTGTTTCATGTAAGCGGCGTAGGCTCTTAACAGCGCCACATCACGCCAATTCAAATTCGCACTGATGATCAACGCATTGAATTCATCATCGTCAACCCGTTGTTCCCAAACAGCCCGGAATCCTTCTTCGAAATTTTCCTTCAGTGAAGAACTCAACTTGTCCTGAAGTTTGCTGCCATAGAGTGAGAAGTCATGTAACCAAACCGGCTCGCCAGATTCAGAGCTGAGCTGAAATGCTTTCTCACTAATGATTCCAAGACCCAGATTTTCCAGGATAGGCGCAACATTGGAGAGAAACAGTTGCTCCCGGTAACTGAATATCTTGAAACTGTATTCAGCGCCGATGCTGGATGAACAGGTATTAAGGTCCAGGCTCAGCGCGTTACTGGCACAGACTTCTTCAATGCGCGCGATGTCTCTTAAGCCATCGACACCAAAGTAGGTTTCTTTGTAAG
>JAKSCP010000325.1 GCA_022360535.1 Pseudomonadales bacterium
GTGAAGATCTTGATCATGTCAGCAACGACTTGCAGCGAGCCAAACCAGCCCACCCGGTTGGGACCAAGCCGTTCCTGCCAGAAACCTAGCAAACGTCGCTCCACCGTAATCAGCAAGGCAGCAACGACGATCACCACTAAAAGGATGAGTCCGATTGTCAAACCTGATCCAATTTCAAGAGACATTAATAGTCTTCCTCGTAGCGATCACTGATGATTAGGCCGTCGATACTGCGATCCGCAGCATTTTCAGACTTGGATAGCGCCAAACTCGCAGGCAAGGCATACACATCGAGAGTCTCGTCCGCGTAGAGCGTCACTGTCCCCGGCTTGATGCGCGCACGAACGCAAGCCGTTGCTACAGCACCATTGCCATTAAGGCTCACCGCATCACCCTGGACCACACCCAAAGCTTTGGCATCCTCAGGTGAAAGACTGATATACGAACCGGTTGTGCGCTGTTGAATCGCTGTCGCTCGGCCGCTTAGCTCATCGCTGCCAAAGATCTGTTGGGAACGCGCAAGGGTGAACTCGCCATTGCTGGCAGAATCTGCGATGGGCTCTGGTGACAAATAAGCACCATTCTCGTTGCGTTCTATCAGCAGATTACCGGTGTGGCCTTGCTTCAATTCACCGTTAATTTCATCCTGAAATTTGCTTATGGATTGATTGGAGTTCCAACTGGGTGACCATGCCGCGCCCAACACCGAAGCGTCATTTAATGCAGGTATGCCCTCCATCGAGAACGACATCACTGAGTTGGGATCTTGTGGTTGCTTTGGCTCGTGCACATTAAGGTTGGCAATCATGGCAGTGCGACCACTGTAACGGTGAGATTGTCTTGGTACTTTCATACCTGCAACGAATTGATCCAACCGCGGCAACAGCTCATCTAATTTGTCGAAGCCAGCTGCCTCTTCACTGCATTCTTTGACGATGGCACTGACATCACTACCGTGCAGCCATTGCCATGCTGGCACAGCCCCATTAGCGCATCGATGCACCTGGTAACTAAGCTGGGCACGACCTTCATAATTAATATAAGTGGCTTCATGCTCGCTGAATGCAGTAGTCGGCAGCACATGAGTTGCTTTGGCGGTCGTGCGAGTTGGTAACAAATCCAACACTACCAGAGTATCCAGCTTGTCCAGCGCTGAATCGACTGCTGCGTGAGCTGCTCGACGATACAGATCATTTTCCAGCACGATTGCTTTCTCGACCGCACCAGAGCTGAGTTTATCCAATGCTGCACCCAGGTTATTGTCGGCAGCAACCAGCATTTGTAAGCCAAAACTGTTCACTTCGCGCTGTACCAGACAGAGATCGATTGGACTGGCGTTCTTCTCGTGTAAGGCGCGAGCCACGTTAGCGGCAGCCTTCACAAGCTCCACCTGACCGTTACTCGAACCACTGACGACCAGCGGACGCTTCGCATTCGCCAGGTGATCTGCAATGGCATCGACCTGGGCCTGTAGTTCGGCATCCAGTCCACTCACTGCAGGTGCATTCGATGACAGTTTTGCAGCAACGGCATTGGCTATAGCCGCCTGTTGGGCATAGCCCTCTATGACTACCTCAGACGCAACATCATCGAGGCGTGTGGCATGGGCACTTAAGATACTGAGTGGACTGCGTTCGTGCTGGGCCAATTCTCGTACCGCAGCATCCTGCCAAACCGGAATATTGTTGTTGGTGGCAAGCTCCGCTGCCTTATTGCGCACACTTTGACGCAAGGCCAGTGCTACCCGCGCCGCCGTATTGGTAAGGTCTTCACCAACTACCAATGCTGCGTCAGCTTGTTCTATGTCTCTGATGCTTGGCGTATGAAACGCGGAATCCCGGGACAATTTCAAGATGAGTTGACCAACAGCGTGTTCGTCGTCAGCAACGCCGGCATAAAAATTCTCTTCACCCACCAGATTACGAAGCGCGTAGTTGGCTTCATTACTGGCTCGTGGGGAACCGATACCGATGGCTCCATCGGATTTCAGTTCGGCCAACAGATCGGCAACCTGTTCGTTCTCGAGTTCGGTAGACCCACCATCGGCCTGCGCAACCGCTGCGCTTAAACGCTCATCGCTATTTACGTAGTCAAAGCCGAAACGGCCACGATCACAGAGAAAATAGCCATTAACTTCGCTGTTGTAGCGATTGGTGATGCGTCGCAGCGAACCATAACGTTCACCAGGTGTGGTATTACAACCTACTGAACAACCCACACAAACACTGGGCGCGGTTTGTAAATCCCACTTACGGGTGTAGTGCTCGGAGAAGGCCTTGTCGGTAAACACCCCAGTCGGGCAGACTTCGACCAGGTTGCCACTGAATTCACTTTCCAGCACGCCTTCTTCGTGACGACCGAAGTACACGTGATGGTGGGAGGCTTGCGCTGCCAGGTCAGTACCACCTGCGTAGTCATCGTAGTAACGCACGCAGCGATAACAGGCGATGCAGCGATTCATCTCATGATTGATGAATGGTCCCAGATACTGGTTGTGATGGGTTCGTTTCTGCTTGTCGTAACGGCGATAGTTGTGCCCGGACATGAGAGTCATGTCCTGTAAGTGACACTCGCCCCCTTCTTCACAGACCGGGCAATCATGAGGGTGACTGATCATCAGGCTCTCGATCACACGCTCGCGCATGTCTTTAGCCTGTTCGTCCTCGATGGAAATTCGCGTGCCATCGCTGGCTGGCGTCATACATGCCATTACCAGCATGCCTTCCTTGTCATCCTCGTCGCGATACTGTTTCACGGCGCATTGTCGGCAAGCACCTACCGAACCCATGCACGGATGCCAACAGAAGTAAGGCAAATCCAACCCCTGGGATAGACACTCCTGCAGTAGATTGTTATCGGGATTTACTTCGTACTCTTTCCCGTCAATAACAACTTTAGCCATTTAAGACTCCAATACTCCTTCTCTGCCCGATGCTGTGCTCTGGCTAGTGCTTATACGGACAGCGCTTTTGCTTAATGTGCTCTTTAAAATCTTCTTCGAAATATTTGAGACCGCTACCTAGTGGCGCAGTGGCTCCTGGTGCCAAAGCACAAAATGTGCGCCCTGGCCCCATATAATCGACATGCTCACGCAATATCTCTAAATCTTTTTCTGTACCTTTGCCAGCCTCAAATTCCTTGAATATTGCGTCTACCCAGGGCAGTCCATCACGGCATGGGGTGCAAAACCCGCAAGACTCATGACTGAAGAAGGTCATCAGGTTTCCAATCATGCCCACCGGGCAGGTCTTATCGTCGAGGATAATCATAGTCCCGGTAGCGAGGCGGCTGCCCACTTTGGCAATCTCATCATAATCGAGCGCCAAATCCAGGTGTTCGGGCAACATAAAATCTGTTGATCCACCCCCAGGTAAAAAGCCTCGCAGACCCAATCCGTCCTGCATACCACCGGCTTTGTCTTCCAGCAGTTCCCGAATCGGCAGGCCTAGGGGCATTTCCCAGCAACCCGGGTTCTTTACCTTGCCGCTGACGCCAAACAACTTCGTGCCGTGGTCCTTGCCTTTGGTAAGTCCGTGATACCAATCAACCCCATAGGTAAGAATGCCTGGCAGGTTACAGATAGTCTCCACGTTGTTCACGATGGTTGGCTTACCCCAGAGTCCACTCACTTGCGGGAAAGGAGGTTTGGCTCGAGGATTCGCTCGTTTGCCTTCCAGAGCATTAAGCAACGCAGTTTCTTCACCGCAGATATAGCGTCCGGCACTGGTGTGCAAGATGATGTCGAGGTCATAGCCGGTATTGAGAATGTTCTTGCCGAGATAGCCTTTATCATAGGCTTCGCTTATCGCTTTACTCAGTGTTTCGACAGATTTTGTGTATTCGCCGCGCAGGAATATATAGGCCTTGTTTGCGGCAATGGTGTAAGACGCGATGATCATGCCTTCCAGCAACAGGTGGGGGTCGCCTTCCATCAGCAACCGGTCCTTGAAGGTGCCGGGCTCCATCTCGTCAGCATTCACCACCAGGTATTTCTGTTGTTCCGAGTCAGGCCCTTGCGGCACAAAACTCCACTTGAGACCGGTCGGAAAACCAGCTCCACCCCGCCCTTTCAGACCAGAGTCCTTGACGATTTGCAGCACATCTTCAGGGCTCAATCCTCCGGCAATCTTGTGCAGAGACTGATACCCGTCATTCGACTCATAGGCAGCCACTTCCAGCGGCGGCCGGGACATATCGATGTTCTTTGTTAAAGGATTATCTACCACTTTACTTTTTAAACTTCTTAAGCTTCTTAAACTTCGTTTGCTTTCGCTTACTGGCTACTACCTATTGTTGTCCTAGTCTTTACCACGATACTGGGCAACAATCTCATCAATCTTTTCATTGGTCAGGTTTCTATGCAGATCCTCGCCCACCATCATGACTGGCGCACGATCACAGTCACCTAAACAAGGCACTGGGATAAAAGTAAACTCGTTATCCTCCGTGGTCTGGCCGAAATCGACGCCCAGGGTGTCAGTAATGTGCGACCTGACACTATCGCAACCCATAATCCAGCAACTCACGCTATTACAGAACAAAATAACTTTCTTACCGACTGGTTGGCGGTACACCAGATTAAAAAAGGTTGCTACGCCCTCCAGATCCGCTACTGACAGGTCCAGATAATCGGCGATCGCCAACAGCGACTCATCGGATACCCAACCCTGGTGTTTTTGCACGATCTTGAGCGCTTCCAGCCCCACCGCCTTGTTATCGGGGTAGAGTTCTTTCTCGTGCTCAATCTCGGCAATTTCAGCCTCGGTTAGCTTCCGTGCCTTCTTGGAACTGCTGGCGATGAGGTTATTTTCCACGGAGTTACTCTTTCTTCTCTTGTCCTTTAATGCCCTTACTACCTTTGAGCTCTACCTATCAACATCCGCCATCACGAAGTCGATGCTGGCGATGATGGCTATCAGGTCCGCTACCATGAAGCCACGGCTGATCTCGGGAATCATCTGCAAATGAGCGAATGATGGCGTGCGGATACGTGTGCGATAGGATGTTGTATTGCCATCACTCACCAGGTAATAGCTGTTGATGCCCTTCGTCGCCTCTACGGCTACGGTGACTTCTTCAGGAGGAATGACCGGGCCCCAGCTCACACTTAAGAAGTGATTAATCAGGGTTTCGATGTCCTGCAGGGTTTTCTCTTTGCGTGGTGGTGTTGTCAGCGGGTGATCAGCTTTGTAATCGCCCTCCGGCATATTATCCAGACACTGTTTGATGATACGCAGACTCTGGCGCATCTCTTCGACCCGCACAGCACAACGGTCGTAACAATCGCCATTTACCGCAATGGGCACATCAAACTCGAAATTCTCATAACCGCTATAGGGGCGATTCTTGCGGAAGTCCCATTCCAGACCAGTAGCGCGCAAGCCAGGACCGGTCACTCCCCAATCGTAAGCTTGCTGTGTGTTGTAAACACCAACACCCTGAGTTCGTCGCTTAACAATGCCATTGTTCATCACCATGGAATCGTATTCGTCGATACGAGGCGGCATGAAGTCCAACAACTCTTTGATTCGCTGTTCCCAACCCTGAGGCAGGTCCTGCGCTACTCCGCCAATACGGAACCACCCCGGATGCATACGGGCACCACAGATGGATTCAATAATATTGAAGATGCGCTCCCGCTCCACAAACATATAAAAGATGGGAGATAGCTGACCCACATCCTGCGCGAACGTGCCATAGAACAACAGGTGTGAACAAAGCCGGAACATTTCAGACAGCATGATCCGAATAGTCTGCGCCCGGGCAGGTACTTGAATGCCTGCCATCTGTTCTACTGCCATGACATACGGCAGGTTGTTCATCACCCCGCCCAGATAATCGATGCGGTCGGTGTAAGGAATATAGGTATGCCAGGACTGGCGCTCGCCCATTTTCTCCGCGCCACGGTGGTGATAACCAATGTCCGGTACGGCATCCACCAGAATTTCACCATCCAGCTGCAGGGCGATACGGAAAGCGCCGTGCACAGACGGGTGATTCGGGCCAAGATTCAGAAACATAAACTCGGAGGTTTCCGATTTACGCTTCATGCCCCATTCTTCGGGCTTAAACAGCAGGGCTTCCTGTTCGAAGGCCTCTTTCTCATCATCCAATGAGAACGGGTCCATTTCGGTAGCACGGGCTGGGTGTTCTTTGCGCAGGGCGTGCCCTTCCCAGGTAGGCGGCAGCACAATGCGATACAGGTTGGGATGGCCGTCAAATTCGATGCCGAACATGTCCCAGGTTTCCCGCTCATACCAGTTGGCGCTGGGCCACAGGTCCACTACCGTCGGCAGGTGCAGATCAGCATCCTGCAGCGGCACTTTGACACGGAAATCGCAATTACCGCTGAATGACATCAGGTGATACACCACGGTGAACTCGGCGGCTGGCTGGCCATCCCGGTGGATACGCAATCGCTCGTCGATACCGGTGATGTCGAACATCATTTCAAAGCGCGGAGAAGTGTCGTCACGCAGGGCCTTGAGCAAGGCCTTGATGTCTTTGCGGTCAACCCAGACGGTTGGGATACCGTCGCAGGTACCCTGCTCTGCCAGGATTCGGTCTCCGAACTCCCGGCGCAGGTGCTCTAGGGCGGCACTCTGAACTGTGCTTGCAGTACTGGTTTCTGCTGCGGCTTGCATCAAATGGATCTACTGAAAATAAATAAACTTAGCTTTATAACTTATTGTTTTTATTAACTATAATACTTCTCAAACTACACTTCGTCAGGGGTACGCAACTCAGTGGCGGCGATACGGCCATCGTGGCGCACTTCGCGCTGCACCGGATTGGTTTCCTTCTGGATAATGCCCTGGTCATTGATCACCCAACTCAAGGGGCGGCGCTGTCGACCAATGGATTCCTGCAGCAGAATCAGACCCTGTAGCAGGGCTTCGGGGCGTGGCGGACAACCGGACACATACACATCCACCGGCAAAAACTTGTCCACGCCCTGCACCACCGAGTAAATATCGTACATACCGCCTGAATTGGCGCAGGAACCCATGGAAATAACCCACTTGGGCTCCAACAATTGATCGTAAAGAAGCCTCACCACCGGGGCCATCTTGCGAAATACCGTACCGGCGATCACGATCATGTCCGCTTGCCTTGGTGTGCCGCGAATTACTTCGGCACCAAATCGAGCCAAATCATGGCGTGCGGTAAATGCGGTAGCCATTTCCACGTAACAGCAGGAAAGTCCGAAGTTAAATGGCCAGATCGAGTTCTTACGTCCCCAGGCCACCATATCTTCCAACTTGGCCATCATGACGTTGCGCCGGATGAACTCATCCACAGCGTTACCACCGGGCTGCGGCGATGCCGCTTCATTTACCCGCTGCAGTTCCCAGTTCATAGTTTGAATTCCTTCCTGTTGACCACACCACCGGGGCCAGAAATAGTGTTGAGCTCACGCTTCTGCGTCTCGGTACGCCAGTCCAGGGCACCGATTCGCCATAGATAGAAGAGCGCCACAATAAGAATAAAGATGAACACGCTGATTTCGATAAAGCCTGGCCACCCTGCCTGCTCTACTGCTACGGCCCAGGCGAATAAAAAGACCACTTCCAGGTCAAAGATAATGAACAAAATCGCGGTAAGGTAGAAATGCACAGAAATGCGAAACTGTGCACTGCCCACTGAAATGATGCCGGACTCGAATGGCGTATCTTTATATTGCCGCTTAATCCGTTGGCCCAGGAAGAATGACAGGCCTAACATGGTGACAACTACAGCGAGAACCGCCGCTGTATAAAAAAGAAATGGCCTCAAGCCATCAATCATTGTGCTTGCTGTTTCCAAGCCTGACTCCAGTAATTTCAATCGAGGTCGGCGAAGCTCAATGACTAGAGCTTCAGGCGCAGAATAGCGTTCGATTCGGTTCTTGTTTTAGGTGGTTCGCGGAGCAAACTGGGTGGCTATTTGTGCCGTCGTTTGCCGTCGGAATCTTGAACCACTCGTCAATTTATTGGCGGTATTTAACCCACCATTCCGGCCCCCGTGAGCGCCGACGAAGATACACGTAGTGGTCGCTGAAAGCAAGCGATTTCGGGGCTTTGGGGATTTTCAGACAGAAACTCTCGCCGCCGATTGCCAACCCTAAACGACAGTCGAAGTGAGCCCTTCAATTATTCAAAAAACCCGATTCAATCCGTCCAATGCGGCAGTGCGATATGCCTCTGCCATGGTAGGGTAATTGAAGGTCGTCGTTAGAAAATACTTCATGGTATTGGCAGCACCGGGCTGACGCATAATAGCCTGCCCAATATGCACAATTTCCGATGCCTGGTCGCCGAAGCAGTGAATGCCGAGAATCTCTAAAGTCTCGAAGTGGAAGATGAGTTTGAGCATGCCCACCTGCTCACCGGTGATCTGTGCCCGTGCCGTGTTCTTGAAAAACGCCTTGCCTACTTCGTAAGGGATCTTCTCTGCAGTAAGTTCCGCTTCGGTCTTACCCAGCGTGCTGATTTCCGGGATGGTGTAAATACCGGTGGCAACTTCTTCCACCGGATAACACTCTTCCGGTGCCACAATGGCGTTACTGGCAGCCCGACCCTGATCATACGCAGCGCCAGCCAATGACGGCCAGCCAATCACATCCCCTGCCGCATAGATGTTTTTCACCTGGGTCTGGTACTGGCTGTTGACCGTTAACTGGCCCCTGCTATTGGTTTTAAGACCCAGAGTGTTCAGTCCGAGATCCTGGGTATTACCAGTGCGGCCGTTGGCCCACAACACGATGTCGCTCTTGATCTTCTTACCTGACTTCAGATAAGTGACAATATGATCGTCGTGATACTCGATGTGCTCATACTCTTCGTTATGCCGACTGCGCACTCCCACATTGCGTAGGTGATAACTCAGGGCATCGCTGATTTCAGTATCCAGAAAGGTCAATAAACTGGCGTTGGGGTTTATCAACTCCACCTTGGCGCCCAGACCGCCAAAAATCGAGGCATATTCACAGCCAATGACTCCGGCTCCGATGACGGTAACTTTGCGTGGCGAGTGATCGAGATTCAGGATGCTGTCACTGTCAAACATCAGCGGATGCTCGAAGTTCACATCGGGTGGATGATAGGGTCGCGAACCAGTGGCAATGATGAAATAGTCCGCTGACAACTTTTTGCGTTTGCCGACCAGCTTGATGGTGTGCTTGTCCAGGAAACTGGCTCGACCAACAAAGATTGGTACATGATTTCGCTCATAGAAATCAGTACGCATACGCACCTGTTCGTAAACCACCCGGTCGGCGTGATTCAAAATTTGTTGAAAACTCAGTTTGCGTGCATCACCGAAATCACGAAACATGGGATTGGTATTAAAGGCGATCACCTGTTTGACCGAGTGACGCAGCGCCTTGGAAGGAATCGTTGCCCAATGGGTGCAACTGCCACCGACTTTGTCATGATCACTGACAAGCGCAACACTACGCCCCTTTTTCTTGGCATTCATGGCTGCTGCCTCACCCGCTGGCCCACTGCCAATAACGATCAGATCGAAATGATTTTTCTGTCTTTGGGATTTCTTTAACATGCCTGTCGTTACTTCAACATTCCGATCAAACTCATTCGGGAGAATCTGTACTTACTCTATAGCGGCTGTCTGACTGTTCAAATAATAAGAAAAAGCCGAAGTGGCAAAGTCAGCAAACCCAGATGCTGTCTTATAAATGAAATACGCAGCCTGGCCATTTGCCTGAGCATGCTGACGCGCGTCTTCGAGCCCCATGATCATATAAGCGGTTGCCAAGGCATCGGCCCTGGCGGCTGAATCATCGATCACATAAGCCGCTGCCAGATTGTGAGTGATTGGCCTTCCAGTGCGTGGATCAATTTCGTGTGAGTATCTCACACCCGCCTCTTCAAAATAATTACGGTAATCACCAGACCCGGCGACTGCGAGGCTTTCACCTCGGCTATAGAATATTTCGTAAACCTGAGAAGCTGTGTCAACTGGCGCCTCTATGGCTGGAATCCAACTTTCATCGCCGGGTTTCAAGCCTTTCATTTTCAGTTCCCCACCGATCTCCAGAAAGTAACTTTCCACGCCCAGGTCGTCCAGATAATCACCAAGCTGATCCACTGCATAGCCTTTTGCGATGGCACTTAGATCTATTTCTATGTCGCGCGTCTTCCTTAACTGCGAGGCGCTGGCATCAACCAGTACGTGGCGATAGCCAACGTTATCCAACAAAGCCTGGATCTCCGCGTCGGCAGGAACTGCTGCATTCAGCAAATCAATCTCTGGGCCAAACCCCCAAAGATTGACCAAGGGCCCCACTGTTGGATCGAACGCGCCATTGGTCTGGCGTGAGATGTCCTGCGCCAGGCTCATCACTTCCACTAATTCAGTGGAGGCGATAAAGGAAGTTCCCACAGGATGTCGATTGAACCGGGAAAGCTCAGAATCGGGGGCATAGGTAGAAAAGACTTCCCGATCCAGACGCTGCAGCAGCGCGCCTATTTCTGCAGCAAGCCGTTCACGGCTGAAGCCACTGGGAATTTCAACCAGCTGCACATTGAAGCCGGTCCCCATGGTGAACCCACTGAGACTTTCCAGTTCATCTTCACCACCACCGGACAGCAATACGAATCCCAGCAATAACACCAGGAAGGTGATGCTGAAACTATGCCGACGCAGAATTTCCTTCACAGAACTTCTCGAATAATAGAAACAACGAGACCTTGCAAAACAGCCTGCGCGTCACCCGGAAAAATCAGAGTCAGGGATTAGCCCTTGATCGGGTAATGCTGGTAAGTCACGCCTGCCATCTTGTAGACCATGCGCCCAACCTGACAGCAGTAACCGAATTCATTGTCATACCACAAATACAGTACGCAGTGATTGCCGTTCACGATAGTGGCACCGGAATCGACAATTCCCGCCTCACGAGTCCCTACAAAATCCGTAGACACGGCGTCTTCTGCCTCGGTATAGCTGATTTGATTTTGCAACTCCGAATGCAGAGCAATCTGGCGCAAAAATTCATTAAGCGCTTCGCGAGTGGTTTCTTTTTCCAGGGTAAGGGTCATGATCGCCATGGAGACATTTGGAATTGGCACACGTACCGCATTGCCGGTGAGTTTGCCCGCCAATTCCGGGACAGCTTTAACCACTGCTTTAGCCGCACCGGTTTCGGTTAGTACCATATTGAGTGCCGCACTGCGGCCGCGGCGATTTCCCTTGTGGTAGTTATCAATCAGATTCTGATCGTTGGTATAAGCATGAACGGTCTCGATGTGACCATTGGCAATACCGAATTCATCATTCACCACCTTAAGCACTGGCGCGATAGCATTGGTCGTGCACGAGGCCGCCGTGATGATTTTGTCATCTGGCGACATTTCATGATCATTAATGCCGTAGACAATGTTTTTAAGATCACCTTTGCCGGGAGCAGTCAGCAATACCTTGCTGGCTCCTTTTGATTGCAGGTGCAATCCAAGCCCGGCTTCATCACGCCACTTACCCGTGTTGTCGATAATGAGCGCATCATCGATACCGTATTGTGTGTAGTCGATCTCTTCCGGTGAGTTCGCATAAATGACCTGAATGACATTACCGTTGGCAATGAGACATTTATTCTCTTCGTCGACTCGCAAAGTGCCCTGGAAGGCGCCATGCACAGAATCTGATGTGAAGAGGCTGGCACGCTTCTGCAGGTCCCCTTCCTGACCCGGTCTCACCACGATAGCGCGTAAGCGCATGACGTCACCGGTACTGGTACGCTCAATCAACAGTCGAGCCATCAGTCTGCCAATTCGGCCAAAGCCATAGAGCACGACATCCTGAGACTTATCGATTGGTTTTTCCTTCACGCCATTGAGATAGCTCAGCTCACCTCGAACGAAAGTTTCCACGTCCTTGGCGGCGCCCCCTTCCTGGTCCAGGTGCTCCATATAGCGCACGGTTAATTTGCCGAGATCGATTTGCGCATTCCAAAGATCGAGCTTTGCCATGGCCATCAACACCGGATGGGTCTCGAACTCCGACATCTCGTTGCGCTCAACCTGACGCACGAACCGGTGGGACTTCATGATAAAAGTCACGGAACGGTTATGCAGAGGTCTGCCATAGATAAACACACCGACATTGTGTCGACTAAAAAGTCGACCGATTACCGGGATCATCTCCTGAACCAGCGCTTCACGCTGTTTCCAATCGGCAAAGTAGTCATCTACGGGTGGGCGGACGTCGGCAGGTCTGTTCACTGAAGCCTCTTCGTGCTGGGGGTTAAAAAGGGGCGCTATTATCTTGCGAAAGGTTAGCTTGTGCAACGGCTGCAAGTCAGGACGATCCAGCACCTAGGGGCATTCCTCCTGAACACCCCAGGCCTGCTTAGAAAAAGCAATTGAGATACAATAGCGCCCCTTTTTTCGCAGCACCCCGGCGCCTTCCTGCTTCCACTAATTTTCCTATGGCCTCTGTATTTCAACCCACACTTCCTGCTGACAGTTACGAAACAGTTTACTGGAGCGATGTCCACGGCAGTGCCGCCAGTCTGGCACTCACCCATGCCGCCGCGGAAGCTGCAGGACCGCTGCTATTGATATGCACCAGCAACGAAGAGGTCGAGCGTTATCTGCGCGAACTGAAGTATTTCTCGACAACGGAAGACTTACCGGTGTTTGGTTTGCCGGACTGGGAAACCCTGCCTTATGACAGCTTCTCACCCCATCAGGACATCATCTCTGATCGCCTGAGGACGCTGTTTCATCTGCCAGAATTGCAGCAAGGCATCGTCGTTCTCTCGGTGACCAGTCTGATGCACTTGCTGCCACCACAGCAGTACATCGCTGCCAACAGCCTTAACCTTCGTCAGGGACAAGCGCTGAGTATTGACGCGATTCGCAA
>JAKSCP010000060.1 GCA_022360535.1 Pseudomonadales bacterium
ACGGCAGTCGCCATCGACACCATCATTAACCAGAAGGGCAAAGACTGTATGTGTATCTATGTTGCAGTCGGCCAGAAAGCCTCTTCTATTGCCAACGTGGTTCAGAAGCTGGAAGAGCACGGCGCCATGGAATATACCGTGGTGGTCGCGGCTTCGGCTTCGGATCCGGCGGCCATGCAATTCATCGCACCTTATTCCGGCTGCACCATCGGCGAGTATTATCGCGACCGCGGTCGTGATGCCTTGATCATTTACGACGATCTGACCAAGCAGGCCTGGGCCTATCGTCAGATCTCCCTGCTGCTGAGAAGACCCCCTGGCCGTGAAGCCTACCCTGGTGATGTCTTCTACTTGCACTCCCGTCTTTTGGAGCGTGCGGCGAGAGTGAACGCTAACTACGTTGAGCAATTCACCAACGGTGAAGTGACAGGCCAAACGGGTTCACTGACAGCATTGCCTGTAATTGAAACCCAGGCCGGCGACGTATCGGCATTCGTACCCACCAATGTGATCTCCATTACCGATGGCCAGATCTTCCTGGAAACCGACCTCTTCAACTCGGGTATTCGCCCGGCGATGAATCCAGGTATTTCGGTTTCTCGTGTGGGTGGCGCGGCGCAAACCAAGATCATTAAGAAGCTGGGTGGTGGCATTCGTATCGCCCTGGCCCAGTATCGTGAGCTGGCAGCTTTCGCCGCCTTTGCATCGGACCTGGATGACGCCACTCGTGCCCAGTTGGAACACGGGCAGCGTGTAACCGAGCTGATGAAACAGAAACAATACTCGCCGCTGCAGATTGCCGAGATGGGGCTTTCTATTTATGCCGCGAACGAGGGTTACCTGAAAGAGGTTGCTCTGAATAAGGTATTGGACTTCGAAGCATCTCTGTTGTCTTTCGCAAACTCAGAATACGGTGATCTGTTGTCTCGTATTAACGAGACAGGCGATTGGGATGATGAGATTGAGGCGAAGTACAAAGAGATTCTGGAGAAGTTTGTTTCTACTCAGACTTACTAAGGGACAGGTGTCCTTTTTTAGGATTGACCGTAGCAAGATCGCTTTACAGTTCGTTTGATTATCGAGCATTAGCACCCTATAAGATTACACAGGTATTGAACTAAGATGGCCGGAGGCAAAGAAATACGCAACAAGATCTCGAGTATTAAAAATACTCAGAAGATCACCAAGGCTATGGAAATGGTCTCGGCAAGTAAGATGCGTAAGGCACAGGATCGAATGAAGCTGGGCAAACCTTATGCTCATCGAATTCGTTCAGTGATTGGACACATTGCAAACTCCAGCCCGGAGTATCGTCACCAGTATTTCAGTACTCGTGATGTGAAAAGAGTGGGATACATTGTTGTGTCCACCGATAGAGGTCTTTGTGGTGGCTTGAATATCAATGCGTTCAAGGCAACTGTAGCGTCTATGAAGGAGTTCGCCGATCAGAACATCGAAATTGATATTTGCACCATCGGCGGAAGGGCGGCAACGTTCTTTAACAACTATGGTGGCAATGTAGTTGCTTCCATTCGTGACATCGGTGACACCGCAGAAGTGTCAGATGTTATTGGAGCTGTCCGCATCATGTTGGACAAATTCGATGAAGGCACAATCGATAAGCTGATGATTGTGAGTAATGATTTTGTTAACACCATGACCCATACACCGATCATCAATCAACTATTACCGCTACTGCCTTCGGAAGAAGAAGACTTACAGCATCACTGGGACTATCTGTATGAGCCTGATGCGAAAGAATTGTTAGATGGATTGCTACTACGCTTTATCGAGTCACAGGTTTACCAGGCAGTGGTAGAGAACAACGCTTGTGAGCAGGCTGCGAGAATGATCGCCATGAAGTCTGCATCAGACAATGCAGGCGATCTGATTGAAGAACTTGGCTTGGTTTATAACAAAGCCCGACAGGCAGCAATTACCCAGGAGCTGTCTGAAATTGCAGGAGGGGCGGCTGCGGTATAGCAAGCTCTCCAGAAAGAATTTTAGTTTTTGAACATTTGATTTAAGAAAAGATTGAGGAACCGAAGATGAGCAGCGGTCGAATCGTACAAATTATCGGCGCCGTTATAGATGTGGAGTTTGATAGAGAAAATATTCCACAGGTTTACGACGCGTTAACTGTCGACGACAGAGAAATTACGCTGGAAGTTCAGCAGCAATTAGGTGACGGCATTGTTCGCACCATTGCCCTTGGTAGTACTGAGGGATTGAGCCGCGGACTAACAGTCCAGGACACTGGCGCACCGGTATCGGTTCCTGTAGGCACAGAAACACTGGGCCGGATTATGGACGTATTGGGCCGACCCATTGACGAGCGTGGCCCAATCGGTGAGCAGGAAAAGATGCCTATTCACCGCAAGGCACCTACCTATGAAGAGCTTTCCACAACTAATGAACTGTTAGAAACCGGCATTAAGGTTATCGATCTGGTTTGCCCCTTCGCCAAGGGTGGTAAGGTTGGACTGTTCGGTGGTGCAGGTGTGGGTAAGACCGTAAACATGATGGAGCTCATCAACAACATTGCCACAGAACACTCCGGTCTTTCAGTATTCGCAGGTGTAGGTGAACGAACTCGTGAAGGCAACGACTTCTATCACGAGATGCAGGAATCTGGCGTTATCGACCTTGAAGGTGAATCGAAAGTATCTATGGTTTACGGCCAGATGAATGAACCACCTGGTAACCGTCTGCGTGTTGCGCTTTCTGGTTTGACCATGGCGGAGAAATTTCGTGATGAAGGTCGTGACGTACTGTTGTTCATCGACAACATTTACCGCTACACATTGGCAGGAACGGAAGTATCAGCGCTACTAGGACGTATGCCATCGGCAGTGGGTTACCAACCGACACTGGCGGAAGAAATGGGCGCCCTGCAGGAACGAATTACCTCTACCAAGGCTGGGTCGATCACTTCGATTCAGGCGGTATACGTACCAGCGGATGACTTGACTGACCCTTCACCAGCAACCACCTTCGCTCACTTGGACGCGAAAGTTGTACTGTCTCGAGATATCGCTGCTTTGGGTATCTATCCAGCGGTGGATCCTCTGGATTCAACTTCTCGTCAGCTGGACCCACTGGTTGTTGGTCAGGAACACTACGACGTTGCTAACGGGGTACAAACTGTATTGCAGCGCTATAAGGAATTGAAAGACATTATCGCGATCCTGGGCATGGATGAATTGTCTGACGAAGACAAGCAAACAGTTGCTCGTGCTCGTCGAATCTCTCAGTTCTTGTCACAGCCGTTCACTGTTGCGGAAGTTTTTACCAACGCTCCTGGAAAGTATGTGTCTTTGAAAGACACCATTGCTGGATTTAAAGGTATTTTAGATGGTGACTACGATGATTTGCCAGAACAGGCATTCAGCATGGTAGGCACGATCGAAGAAGCGGTAGAGAAAGCAAAGACTCTATAAGGTTTTTGCATAAGCTCCGAAACATTGGCAGCAAAGAATAGGTAAACGTACATGTCCATGACAATGCACTGCGACATCGTAAGCGCCGAAGAAGGTATCTTCTCTGGTCGCATCGAAATGTTGATTGCAGCTGGTTCCCTGGGTGATCTTGGAATCGGGCCTGGCCACGCGCCACTACTCACCGCATTAATTCCCGGGCCGGTACGGCTGATCAAGGATGGTGGCGAAGAAGAAGTGTTTTACGTGTCCGGAGGTTTCCTTGAGGTGCAACGTAATGTGGTCACTCTGTTGGCTGACACTGCGCTGCGCGCCGACGATGTTGATGAAGCAGCGGCTCAGGAAGCCATGGCCGAGGCAGAAAGGGCTATGCAGGATGCCAGTGCTGAACTTGACTACGGTACTGCCGCCGCTCAGCTCGCAGAAGCCGCAGCCCAGTTACGAGCCTTGCGTCAGCTGAAGAACCGAGCACAATAACCAGAGAATTTTCTAAAGTTATTTGTAAAAGAAAAGGTAGCGAGAGCTACCTTTTTTTTTGGTAATCTGATTTACCTATTTTCCCAAAGAACTTGTTAGGCACAGTCTATGGAAGTCGTAATCTTGGCCGCTGGCAAAGGTACCAGGATGCATTCAGCCCACCCCAAGGTTATGCATGACATCGGTGGTAAACCCATGTTGGCGCACGTCGTTGCAACAGCCCAGCGTCTGCAGCCAGAAAAAGTTCATGTGGTGGTTGGGTTCGGGGCGGAAACCATCAAACTGGCCTTCGAATCTTTCCCACTGCAAGTCGCTATCAATTGGGTTTCGCAATCGGAACAACTGGGAACCGGGCATGCCGTGCAGCAGGCACTACCACAGATTGATGTGGGCGCTGCAGACAATCCAGTTTTGGTATTGTTCGGTGATGTGCCACTTATCAAGGCTGGAACACTGCAGGCCGTACTAACTCACTGTAATCGAGATAGCGTCTCCCTGCTTACCGTAAACACACAAAAGCCTGAAGGTCTGGGGAGAATCATTCGTAACGACGAAAACCAGGTCACAGCTATTATCGAAGAGCGGGATGCTTCTGCGGAACAAAAGCAGATAAAGGAAGTCAATAGTGGCATCATGGCGATTCCTGCGGCGCGCCTGGAGCGATGGCTTGGTTCGTTGCAAAACAACAACGATCAGCAGGAATATTACTTAACCGATATTGTGTCCATGGCGGCACAAGAAGGCTGTAACATCAACGCCAGCGTCATCGACGATGATATGGAGGTGATGGGTGTTAATGATAAGCATCAGTTGGCCTTACTCGAACGGCACTACCAAATGACCACTGTAGAAAAACTGCTTTCTGAAGGAGTAACTGTAAGGGATCCAGCTCGCCTGGATATTCGTGGCGACGTCTCCTGTGGTAAAGACACGATAATCGACTGCAACGTCATATTGGAAGGGTCTGTATCACTAGGCAGCAACGTAGAGATCGGTGCTAATGCGGTCATTAAGGACTCGGTGCTGGGTGACGGGGTAAAAGTGCTACCTGGCACCCAAATCGAAGGCAGTACTATTGGCAATGGTGCTTCCATCGGACCAATGGCAAGGCTGCGGCCCGGTACAGAACTGGGTGAGGAAACAAAAATCGGGAACTTCGTAGAAACCAAGAACGCAAAAATCGGCAAGGGCTCTAAAGCCAGCCACCTTGCTTACCTCGGCGATGTTGAGCTGGGTGAGAACTGTAATATAGGTGCAGGTGCAATAGTCTGTAACTACGACGGTGTTAACAAACACAAGACGACGCTGGGTGACAACGTATTTGTCGGCTCGAATAGCGTGCTGGTGGCACCAGTTGTACTCGAAGACAACGCATTTGTTGCTGCGGGTTCAGCCATTAATTCTGCGGTTCCTGCCGATAGCCTGGCGGTAGCGCGGAGCAAACAGCGAAACATCTCGGGCTGGAAGAGACCCGCCAAGAATAAGTAGGACAGCATATCTCTGCGTTCTACTACCCTAAGGACAACCTGAATTTATGTGCGGCATTGTTGGTGCAGTAACAGAGAGAGAAGTATCTGGTATCTTGCTTGAAGGGCTAAAGCGGCTGGAGTATCGGGGTTATGATTCAGCGGGCCTGTCTCTGATTAATTCACCAAGCCAGCGCATCACAACAGTAAAAACCGTTGGCAAGGTCAAGAAGCTCATCTCCGCCGCGAAGAAAGCAAAGGTCAGGGGAAAAGTAGGTATTGCCCACACTCGATGGGCTACCCATGGCAAACCTACTGTTACCAATGCCCATCCCCATGAATCCAGCAAACAAATTTCCATCGTTCACAACGGGATTATCGAGAATTTCGAAGAGCTGCGAACCAAACTCAGCAAAGCTGGATACAACTTCAAGACAGAAACCGATACTGAAGTAATTGCCCACCTGATTCATCAGGCACGGAAGAAGGGCAAGGTCTCCCTGTTAAACGCAGTCAAAGAAACCATCAAGAAATTGCACGGTGCTTATGGGCTCTGTGTCATCGATAACACCGAACCCAATCAAATAGTGGCCGCCCGTAGCGGATCACCACTGGTGATTGGAGTGGGTATTGGGGAGAACTTTATTGCCTCAGATGCCCTGGCCCTGGGCCAGGTAACCGATAGATTCATCTATCTCGAAGAAGGGGATATCGCGCAGGTTACTTTGGACAGTGTCGAAGTCTGGCATGGGACACGCAAAGTTAAGCGTGCAGAGACTACAGTAAAAGGGCGTACCAATGAGGCTGAGAAGGGCGCTTTTAAGCACTTTATGCTGAAGGAAATCCATGAACAACCACAGGTGATTCAGGACACTCTGGATGGACGTATCAGCGAGGGCAAGGTTCTTGAAGAAGCCTTTGGCATCAAGGCGAAAGCCATTTTCGACAAAGTAAAGTCAGTTCAAATCGTGGCCTGCGGCACCAGCTTTCACGCCGGGCAAGTCGCCAAATACTGGTTGGAGTCCATCGCGAGAATTCCCTGTCAGGTGGATATCGCCAGTGACTATCGTTACCGCGACATTATTGTGCAGCCTGGCACCTTGTTTGTAACGATTTCTCAATCAGGAGAAACGGCAGACACATTGGCAGCACTGCGATATGCAGACTCGAAAAAGTATGTTGCCAGCCTGGCTATCTGCAATGTTGCTACAAGCTCCTTGGTTAGAGAATCCGACTTTTGTCTGCTCACGATGGCGGGCCAGGAAATTGGTGTTGCTTCAACCAAAGCATTCACAACACAACTCTGTCTACTGCTAATTCTGGCCATTACTCTGGCGCGCCGCACCGGGCTCAAGGCCAAGGATGAAAACAAGCTGGTTAAACAATTGGCGCGCCTACCGAAGCTGGTTGAAACTACACTCGGGTTAAGTAAAGACATCAAGAAAGTATCCAAGCAGTTTTCCAACAAGAATCACTGCCTCTTTCTTGGTAGGGGTATTCAGTATCCAGTGGCAAAGGAAGGCGCGTTAAAACTCAAAGAAATCTCTTACATTCATGCTGAAGCCTATCCGGCAGGAGAATTGAAGCATGGTCCGTTAGCGCTGGTGGATAGCAAGATGCCTGTAATTGCCGTCGCACCTAACAATGATTTGCTTGGCAAGCTACGTGCGAATCTCTCAGAGGTTAGCGCGCGAGGTGGCAAACTCTATGTGTTTGCTGATGAGAGCATCAAGTATGAGAGCGATAAAAGCTGCAAAGTAATTAACCTGCCTAATTCACCCGATGTACTCGACCCGATCGTTTTTACAGTTCCGCTGCAGCTCTTGTCTTATCACGTGGCTATCATGAAAGGCACGGACGTCGATCATCCTCGCAACCTGGCAAAATCAGTTACGGTTGAGTAAGCGCCAGGCAAAATGAAAAACTACTGGCTGACTCGTTCGGCCTGACAATTCCAACACAGGTCGAAACTGGCCCAGTTGGTTTCACCGCAGCGTTGACAAAGCCAGCTAGGCTTTTGATCTGCACCTTCGCTTGCTAACTCTTTGAGTAACTGCTTTGCCCGTTCTGATTCCTGATCATCGACCACCCAAAGCTCAATAGGCACGATGTTTAGACCAACATGACCGCCACCGCCATGGAACTCATTTCTGATCTGGCCCTCGATGCCCTGGGTTGCCAGAAGGTTCTTGGCGGAGTGCACGAGGGAGACATTGTCGTGGGAGAAAACCCGAACTGCCATATTGACCTCCTAACGAGGAGAGGAGAGAAGAAAAGTAAAAGCTACCTATTGCCAGGAGTGCGAAGTGCTTTCTGGCTTTTCTCCAGCTTCTTCAAATGCTCTTTCAACAGTGGCTTTCGATGCAGTGCCACCCCGGTAGCCAGCACATCTATCACAACCAGGTGGGCTATGCGTGAAGAAACCGGTGTTGCAGCCTGCAAATCTTCTTCCATATTAACAGGAATTGAAATGCTGCATTTCTGGCTGAGTGGTGTGCCTTCAGGGGCCAATCCAATTACCGTGGCGCCGGCTTCAATGGCCAATTGAACACTTTCCAAAAGTGCTCGGGTTTGGCCTGACTGCGAGATGGCCACCACTACATCTTCAGCCCCCAGGGCAATGGCAGACATGTGCTGAATATGTGGATCGGTATAGGCTGTGGTGGATAACTGTAGCCGGAAAAACTTGTGTTGTGCATCCGCTGCCACTGAACCTGATGCTCCAAAGCCGTAAAACTCAACTCGTCTCGCATTGCTGATGGTATTAATGGCACGTTCCAGAATTTCTGGATCCAGCTCATCACGTACCGTCAGCAGAGAACCGATGGTGGTATCGAATACCTTGTTACGCAGGTCTTCAACCGTGTCATTGTCATCCACCGCAAACTGGGTGAAGACACTACCGAATCCCAGCTGCTGAGCCAGTTGCAGCTTAAAGGCCTGAAAACCATCAAATCCAATCGCCCGACAAAATCGTATGACTGTGGGTTCACTCACTTCGGTTTGTGAAGCGAGATCCACGATTCGCATATTGATCACGTCGTTCGGCTTCGCCAACACGAAGTCGGCAACTTTTGCCTCGGATTTTCGGAGCGCTGCTCTATTTTCGGTTATGCGACGTATGAGATTAGGTGATTGCACGGCTCGCCTGTAGAATTAAATTGACCTTTCAATGCTACCCAATTAGCAGCATAGAAGCACTTGTTGCATGACTACTGAAGCAATCGATCTGAACTTACGATTTGTAGAGTCCATTGAAACCATCGGCAGCGTGGGATGGAATGGACTTACCGGCATCGAAAACCCCTTCATGCGTTATGAGTTTTTGCACGCATTGGAGAAGACCGGCTGCACGTCCAAGGCAGCCGGTTGGCAACCACATCATGTGGCGGTTTACGAAGGCGATAGTCAACTTATCGCTGTTATGCCCCTCTACCTTAAGACTAACAGTTGGGGCGAGTACGTATTTGACTGGTCATGGGCCAATGCTTACCAAAGCTATGGCTTCGACTACTACCCAAAATTTGTCACCGCCGCGCCTTTTACTCCTAGCTATGGTCGCAGGCTTTTCATCGAAGCAGGTCGGGATCGGGCTGCGATTAGTAAGTTCATTATCGAAAAAATACAAGAGAAAGCATTGTTTCTCGGCGCTTCTTCCTGGCATGTGCTGTTTCCAGAAAAAGAAGAGCATGAGCTGCTATCGCGACTGGAGACACAACCACGCATTGCTACTCAATTTCATTGGTACAACAAGGGCTACCAATCCTTCGATGATTTTCTCGACGCACTGAATTCCCGTAAGCGCAAAGCCATACGCAAAGAAAGGCGGGCAGTGGCTGATCAGGGTATTGACTTCACTATCACCGAAGGAGCGAACATCAGTGACCAGCAATGGGCGGACTTTTATCTCTACTACCAAACCACCTATTTAGCCCGCGGCATGCAAGGCTATCTCAAGCGCGGATTTTTCAAGACATTAGCGCAAACTATGCCAGAACAATTGTTCCTGGTTAGTGCCATTAAGGACGACAAAGAAATAGCCGCCGCACTGTTTTTCAAAAATCGGGAAAAACTGTTTGGACGCTACTGGGGATGCCGACATGAGCTGCAATTTCTCCATTTCGAAACCTGTTACTACCAGGGGATCGACTACGCGATTAAACACGGCCAGCAATCATTTGATTCCGGTGCTCAGGGTGAACACAAGATACAACGCGGGTTCGAACCCATAACCACCTACTCTAATCATTGGATCGCTAATGAGGGATTCTCAGAGGCGATAACTAGTTTTCTGAAAGAAGAACGGCCTCATATTCTTGCTTATCAACAAGACGCGGCAAACTTGCTTCCATTTAAACAAGAAAACGCTTAGCAATTTCAGCAATCAAGTATGGATAAGGAGGCATTCAGGTTTATTCATTCGATTTTGCCCCAAGGAAGAACTGTCTATTACGATTTTCCTGATCGGTATGCGTTGATACTGCTTGAGCAATATCTTGGGAAGGGGTCGACCGAGATATCGGAAATCAAAAAAAGCCGATTCGCTCCACTTCTGGAAAAGCCTTGTGTTAAGAGCGTAATTTCCAAAGTGAAAAATAGATCCTTACAAGCGGAAGATTTTTTGTTGGGATGGCCCAAGCAACCCATAGGTTACAGACTCACCATTGGGTCATGGCCAGATTTATCGGAAAAGCCGTCTCGCAGATGGAGCCAGGTAACGCGATTGGGTTGGAGCTTGGTTTTACAGTTAAATCTCTCTAGTTCACATCGCTCGAAGCTCGAACAATCAATTCCGGATTGGGAGGAATACACAGGCTATACGGGCCATCCTATAGCTAGTGATGGAGAGTTGACCTTGGCTTGGGCTCGGATAGATCTTGACTTTGACACCGGAGAAGCCCTTATAGAAGAGATTCAGTCTGACTGGGTTAGAGATGTCCAATACTACGCTGGCTCGCAGTATCAGTTTGACAGGCCTCAAAAATGGAAAGAGTACTTGGAAACAATGCTCAAAACTCAAGCGCGGAAATGGCCAGAAACAATGCTGTCCGCAACTCTCTGGTTTTTGTTTTCCGAACTTGGAATAAAGACAGTCTTTTACCATACACAACTGTCAGGAGCGTCCCTGAAGCAAATCAAAGGAACACAACCACCGAAATCGCTTTACAAGGACTGGCCTAAGAAGTTTTGTTTTAGAAGTACTCATAATGGCCCTATCTTCATTAGGGATTCTGCTGACAGAGCGTTGCGCGATTTGATCATAGACCCGAAAACGGTTTGGTTTATTCATGATTTCGCCTAGATTTACAATGATATTGGCTACACCAAGGCCTGACTCTAGACTTTTTGGCATTTACGAGGCACTTTTAGGTGTTGAATCGAAATTAGTTGTAAAGCGACTCAATTTAGAATTAAAAGTCCGATAACAATATTCCAATCAGGAGAGGCCAATGAATCGTCTCGCCCACTTACTTCTAGCAGCTAGCTTCGCCCTTCCAGGCTTTGCTAGTGCTCAACAGCAAGAAACCTACGACTACTGGCAGCACCAGCGGGAAATGATCCGGCGCGGCCAGCAAGCGATCTTCATGTGTAATGGACTATTTACCTCCAATAGAACCCTGGAACAGGTCTTTGAGCGAGAACTGGCATTCTTCCAAGAACCTATAGGTACCGCGAAAGGTGGCGACTACAGCGTTATCGAGGAGCTACGGGCTGTAGAAGTCGGAGCACCAGGTGAGGTCCCCCCCATGCGAGCGGTGTTTCGAGAGGGGATAGGCTGCATTATCCTGCCACCCGATCAAACTCTGGCTGATGCGGATCGCCTCCCGGAATTAACCCTGCCATATCCTCCAGGCAATCCAGCCCAGATACCCTGGCCGGATGGCGACCTGGTGGAGGACAAACCTTTACCAGCCAATGTGGATGCAGCCGCCTTACAAGCCGCTTCTGACTGGAGTTTCGATCGGCCTTCGCCAGAGCAGGCAACCATCAGCCTGTTGGTTGTTTATAAGGGTGACATTATTCACGAGCGCTATGCCGACGGGTTCGACATGACCACTCGTACGCGCACCTGGTCAACTGCAAAGAGCATCGCCTCCACCTTGATTGGTATGTTGGTAGACGAAGGCAGAATGGAACTCGATGCGCCACTGGGATTCGAATGGTTGCCAGAAGCCCGTTCTCCCGAGACCGATCCACGCAATGACATCACCCTGCGCCATGTACTAAACATGTCCAGCGGATTGCAATCCATCGACAACAATCGGCTGGAGTATGCCACAGGCTCAGGAATGTCCTATTGGGCAGGATCCAGCTCAATCACCGGTGCCCGCAGCAGAGCGCTTATTCGAGAACCAGGTACTCGCTGGGATTATGAAAATTACGATACGCTGTTAGCAGTCTATGCCATGAAGCGCGCGCTCGGCGGCGAAAAGGAATACGCGGAGTTCCCGCGCAGGGCACTGCTGGACAAGATAGGGATGCGCAACACATTGGTGAGCACCGACCGCTTTGGAGATTTCATCTTGAGCAGTCAGGTCTATACTAATGCAAGAGACCTGGCACGTTTTGGATTGCTGTATTTACAAAATGGTGTTTGGAATGGTGAACGTCTCCTATCTGAGGAGTGGATCGACTTTGTTCGTACCCCGGCACCCGCTACTGCGGAAATAGGCAACATGTATGGTGGTCAATTCTGGTTGGTCCCGGATGACCGCGACGATGTGCCTGAAGGTGCCTATATGACAAACGGTAATCGTGGTCAGTTTACAATTATTGTGCCTTCCCATGACCTTGTAATCGTACGTCGGGGCCTGGACTACGGTCGACAAGGGTTCGATCGTTGGGGTCTGGCCCGAGAGGTTGCAAAAGCGATCAAGTAAACGGGCCACCATTAAAAAAGGCCAGCGGAAGCTGGCCTTTTTTCTTTTTCTTTTTACCTTTGCAATTTAAATGCTACCTGGCGCTTTTAAATCGCTCGCCAAATTTCACCCCAGGCATTGGTCACCCAGGGCTGCCCATCTGGTCCTACACTGATGTCTAAGCCATCACCGATCACCTGGTCCCAATCGAAACCGTTCCAGCGATAGATACCCTGCAAGCCATCGAAGTCGAAGAAATCATCGCTGGGAACACCGATTACCCAAACCGAACCATCAGCGCCTACCCCAATGTCTCCGGCTTCCCCAGGTAGCTGTTGCCAGAAACCGTTGACCAGGGTGTAGATACGATCACTGAACCCCACAACCCAGGGTTGTCCGTCTGGTCCTACATCGATACGGCTGCCTGATCCGCCGAAGTTGATCCAGTCCAGACCATTCCAATAGTAGACGCCCTCGAAGTTAGTAACCCACACGTCGCCATTGGCACCGATGCCGATGTCTAAAGCAAA
>JAKSCP010000355.1 GCA_022360535.1 Pseudomonadales bacterium
CGCCGCCGCCAAAGCACATCTGCAGCAATTGCAAACTATTATGGCGCGTCCCGAATTGGCTGAGATGAGCATGGAATTCAATATCTCAAGAGAATTGCTGACGATCGGTGAGCAGGTATTGAGTGGTTGGATCGCAATGGCTGAACAAGATACAGATGCGGCTATCGCTTTCCTGGAAGCTGCTGTCCAATCGGAAACCAATCTGCTGTATGGCGAACCGCCGGAGTGGTCCGTACCCGTGCGGCAGGAACTCGGTGCCGCACTTTTAAAGTCAGGCCGTGCAGCAGATGCCGAGCGGGTATTTAAAGAAGATCTGGCCAAGTTTCCGGAGAACGGCTGGTCGCTTTATGGGCTGATGAAAGCGCACGAGGCGCAGGGTGAGAACGCGGATGCGCAGGCTGTGAGATCGACACTGGATACAGTATGGGCAACCGCTGATGTGAATCTCGAGGCTATCTTTTAGCTATTGAGCCGTAGCAATAAAAAAGGCGAAGCGTTAACGCTTCGCCTTTTTTATTGGTTAAGGTTTTTTAGGTTCAGGCCCAGGGATCCCGCATGGCATCGAAAAATTCACGGTGGCCGTTGACGATTTCACGCATATCACCCTGATCGGGGATCGTGTCATAAATATTTCGATCATAGGTGCCGCCAAGCAACACACCATCACTTCGCGGAAACATGTACAAGCCACTATTGCCGATGACGATGTAGTTAACTTCCGGCTGTGGCAACAAAAAGCTTAGCTGGCCTTTAATAGGCAGCATATCCCGGTCATTGAATAGCTCCATCGCACCGAGACCAGTGGAATTAATCACTACTGGTTCCTGCAAGTTCATCAATTCATTTTCATTGCGAAATTCACGCTTACTGATGGTGCCGCCGGCGCCGTAAAAATCTTGCATCAATGCGGGAAGAAAAACTGCTGGTTCTACCAGCATCGTGTCATAGTGATAGGCGTAGTCCACGGGGAAAGGGTGTTCATTTGGGCCCAGTAGCTGTTTCTGTGGATAGAGGTAAGGGTATTGCTCTGGCAGCGTATTACCGGTGAGTTCGCCTCTGCCGTTGAGAAACTGGTAGTTGGTAATCCAGCGCACACCATACCTGGGGCCTACCAGATTTTGAAAATAACGGTAGGAATGGCGCTGGGCTGCTTCGAATTGCGTCATGAATGCGGATGAGGTCATGCCGGTATCGAACACCGAAGTTGCCGACCACTGTCCGCCCGCAACATTGGATGTTGTATGTGGTGGTAAGTCTTTGGCGTAGATATTTACCTTCCAGCCCTGGTCCTGCATCAAGCGAGCCGCTGTCAGTCCCAGCGCACCGCATCCCAGCACGGCACATTCCTTATGGGGTGTCTGAGTGGCCAATTCCATGGCCAGATGGGAAGAGCCCCAGCTCAGGGTGATGCCACCGCCGCCATGTCCGTAATTATGAACGAAGACTTTGTCATTACGACGTTCAGCACTCACATTAAATCCGGTGCGGCGAAAGGGGCGCAAACCGGCGATCGTGCGAATGACCCGGTCCTCGCTGACTTTGACCCGCCGCAGCGGCACCCCTGACAAGGTGTAATTGGCCGTGCTGGCAGGGCCGGTGGTGGCCGGCATTGCACAGTTTGTTAGTAAGGGGGCGAGGGCCAGTGATTTAACAACGGTACGGCGACTAGTCATAGTAGTACTGCTCAATAGGGTAAAACGCTGAGCCAAGAATAGCCCAGACTGTGTGGGAGTTTAAGCGTTAAATCGCTGTTGAAAAATGATCTATAACAACCATCTAATTAGTCATGCATAAAACCAATTGGTGAAAATAATGTTGCAGAACAAAGAGCTCAGTCTTAAACAACTCTTATCGAGTTTTAAGGGCAAGATTGGTATTACCTGGGGGCTAGTTGGGCTTGAGAATGTTCTACTCGCTCTGATCCCTTTGTTTATCGGATTGGCAATTGACGATTTATTGGCCGGCAATTTCGATCAGCTAATGGGATTTGGCAGTGTGATGATCGTGTTGATCTTCGTTGCCGTGGGCAGGCGAATCTACGACACCAGGGCCTATGGCACGATAAGAGTGCAGTTGGGCGATGAGCTGCAGCAAAGGCATGCAGAGTTGCCGGTATCTGCGCGCAACGCTCGCTTAAACATGTCGCGGGAGCTAGTAGATTTTCTTGAAGAGCAGGTGCCGCAAATATTGACCGCGTTGATTCAAATCATCGTGGCATTTTTCATTCTTGCGGTTTTCCACATTTACCTTGCGCTTTCTGCCCTGGGAGTAACGCTGGCCATGATTATTCTCTATAGCTTCGTGCACGGCCGGTTTTATCGGTTCAATGCCAGTCTGAATGGTCAGATGGAGCAGCAGGTCAGCATTCTTGAGCTATCCCAACCCAGAGAAGTGCTAAATCATTTGTTGAGCTTGCGTAAATGGGAAGTAAAACTCTCCGACACAGAAGCCGTCTTGTATGGTGTTATCTTCATCATGGTCACCGTCTTTCTTGTCTATAATCTTTGGTTTGGCACCTCACTGCCCGAGGTGACTACCGGTAGTATCTATTCCATCGTGAGTTATAGTTGGACTTATGTGGAATCAGCCATTGTGCTGCCTTACACCTTGCAGTCATTGACCCGGCTTTCTGAGATTACAGAGCGCATCAACAGCAGTAGCAGCGACCAGGACTAGTTTGTCTTCTACGGCCGTATCCAGAAGCTGTTTTGGCAGATCCCAATTATGTCTGCTGTGCTAAAGCGATTCGATATTGTCCAGGTAGCCACTGGCAGTTTGCAGTATCACTTCCTGCACAGTAGGGTCCATACGATCCCAGGTTCTGTACAGCATGCTCATGCGCTGGTTGCCAGCAAACCGCTCACGGTGCCTGTGCATGAAATGCCAGTAAAGCGAATTAAAAGGGCAGGAACCCTCACCGTGTTTCCTGCTCGTCTGGTATTTGCAGCTTTTGCAGTAATCGCTCATTTTGTTGATGTAGTTGCTGCTGGCTGCATAGGGTTTGGTACCAACGATGCCACCATCGCCATAGAGTGCCATACCGCGTGTGTTAGGTAGTTCGACCCACTGCAGGGCATCGGCATAGATGCCCAGGTACCAGGCGTCGACCTGATTCAGGTCCAACCCGGCAAGCAGACTGAAATTTCCTGTCACCATAAGCCGTTGGATGTGATGTGCATGGGCATGGTCCAGGGAATTTCGAATTGCGTGATGCATGCAGTTCATATCGGTTTCGCCGGTCCAAAAGTAATCAGGCAGCCTGGTCTTGGCATGAAGTGCGTTTAGTTGCTCATAGCCTGGCATATTGACCCAGTACACCCCGCGCACATATTCACGCCAGCCTAGTATCTGCCTGACGAAACCTTCCGTCTGAGCTAAATCGATGGCTTCGTTCTGTTGATAGGTGGCGACTACTTGATTGATTACTTCGGTAGGGCTTATCAGTTTGGCATTGAGTGCAAATGAAAGCCTGGAGTGATAGAGCGACCAGTCGTAGTCGCTTTGACAGGTCATGGCATCCTGATAGCGTCCGAAATTCGTCAGACACTGACAGCAAAAATACTCCAGGAGTTGTAGTGCTTGCCCTCGATTGATCGGAAAACCAATAGCCCTCTTTCGACGTCCAAAGTGCTCAACCTTGTGCCGGTCTAAACGTACTAACTCCTGTTCGACATTATTCTCGAACAAAAGAGGAGGTGGGATCTTGGAAAGGGCATCCTTGTTCAGTTTGTTTCTATTTTCCGCATCAAAATTCCAGCGCCCGCCTTCTGGTTCACCATCATCCATCAAGATTCCAAAACGCTTACGCATCTTTCGATAGAAGGTTTCCATGCGCACATGTTTC
>JAKSCP010000294.1 GCA_022360535.1 Pseudomonadales bacterium
ACGCCACGTCATGTGGCTGGCGCGCCGTTAGCCAACGATATCGTCTCCTGCCGACTGCGCCCGGTCAGCCGGGCTGACTACTCGACATTCTTGACAGCCGAAGAACTCCGCGAGTTAGAAGGTGTGTTTCCAGACGGTGTATGCGATTGGTCACAAACAGATGCTGTTGAGGCGCAGCATCAAGGCGTATGGAAGTCCTTCGGTCCTTCGCCTGTCAATCGGTTGTACTAACTTAAGTCTGGACTCAAGCCTGGTTTTCCGCCAGAACGATGCCATAAAAAGGTTTGGCCTGATTATTTGGCAATCGTTGAATGCAACTGCTGATCAGGTTCAGGTCGTGGCTGGACAGTAACTCAGTCAGCGTTGCCTCAGCATCCGCACCCAGCCTTAGAAAGAAGTTAAATTTCTCACCATAGGTGATTCTGATAGAACTGGTAGCAGCGCGACCGGCTTTCTCATCTCGCCACCAACCCTCAGGTAGAAAATCGAAGACGATCTGACTGCCGGTAGCAAACTGAGAGATCTGCTGTAGCGTGTCATGAATTGTCCGTTCCGAAAGGTACATGGTGACACCTTCCCAGATTACGAAAGTCGGGCGATCAGGTTCAAATCCTGCGGCGATGAGTTTCTCCAGCCACTGCTCAGTTTCGAAATCGCAGGGCACGAAGGTGACTGCGTCCTGTTCCAATCCGCTGCTATTCACAGCCCGCTTCTTCACAGTTTGGGTGGCGGGGGTATCTACCTCATAGACGGGCATACCTTTTCTGAAGGTGTTGCCGTAACCCCGGGTATCCCAACCCGCACCCAGGATCAGTATCTGGCCGTTCTCTGCGGAAAATGCCTGCAGTTTCTTATCGATAAAATGGGTTCGCATTGCCACCATAGATTTTAAATCGCCGAGGTCAGATGGTGGATAGGAGAGCGCCGGCGGTATTAGGCCAGTTATCCGACAGAGCAGTGTGAGCAGGTGAAAAACACAAACACGAACAATCAGGTTGGTGGCGGGTAGCGATCTGGCCAGTAGGCGAGCGGCGGGATCCGCCCGCAGACCTAACAGCTCATATTGATAGCGGGAATTGAATGGTTCGTAAGTTGTTCCCGACACCACACCACGGGAAAACATCAAGGGCAGCATGAAGGCAAAAAGCCCGAGCAGGAAAAACGGAATACAGAGAACGCAGAGCACCGTAAAAACAACCGTTCGCATAGTCGAGTTGCGCTCTTGCTAGTCCTGTTTGGACAGAATTCTCAGTTCCAGGCGCTTTATCTCGCGCATGATTTCCAGCTTGTTCATTTGTTGCCAGGAAATGACCTTGATCAACGTGATCACGAACATGCAGGCAATGATTACCAGTGCCCAGCCGATGCTGGTTTTCAGGTCCTCTTCTCCCAGGAATAGATTGAGTGCATAGAGCCCCAGGAAAAAGACAACGAAACCCATGATCCACATGTACCAGGTCATCCAGGCTTTCTTGCCCTTGAATGACATGCCTACAAGATCAAAAAGTCCTGCTTCATTGTCAGTCTTAGCCAGTAACTCCTGGTCTTCCTGATTCAGGGCTTGCCGAATTTGTTCATCAATGTCTGTCATGTTAATCCTCCTCTGTGTTAGAGGTCGCTTTTTTCAATAATGCTTTTCTGGCGTAGAACAATCGTGATTTCACTGTGCCAGCGGGTACCCCAATAATCTCTGCGATTTCAATCACGCTGAAACCATCCCGATAATGTAGCTGTAATACGATTCGAATGGCTGGATCGAAATCTTTGAGTAGTTTGCGAACCGTCAGCTCATTTTCAGTGTTGTCCTCGGTGCCTCGCTCGGGTACCAAATCGGTTTCAGCGATGATTTGTCGTTCCCTGATCTTTCGGCGCAGAGCATCTACACAACGGCGCTCCAATATCTGGAATATCCACTTGGGGAATGCGCCGGGGTCTGTCAATGTCTTCAGCCCCCGACTCACCGCCAACAGGCACTCCTGGGTGGCGTCCTGCGCCGCTTCTCTGTCCCCCATGCGCCGCAGCGCATAGGGCAACAGCCGCTTTTCCCAGAATGCCACAAGCAGACGAAAAGCGGCTGGATCACCCTGTTGGCAACGTACGACCAACCATTCGCTATAGGCTCGTTGCTTGGAATCCAAGTTTTACATCCTTTTGATCTTGAAGTCGTTGCAGATCAGTTATTGGTTCAATCGTAATTGAACCGGCCAGTTGTATTTCGCGACCCTGATGATATGGTCGAATGCAATTCATTGTCCTGTTTTCTGTCTAACAAGAGCCCATCATGATAGAAGTCAACAATCTAGGCTATCGCTACCCCGGTGAGGAAAAAGAAACTCTCAAAGAGCTAAGTTTTGAGATTGAAAAAGCAGAGATCTTTGGCTTCCTCGGCCCCAGCGGCTCGGGCAAGAGCACTACCCAGAAGTTGCTGATAGGACTGTTGGAAAACTACAGCGGTTCGGCGAGGGCGATGGATAAAGAAGTGTCGGTTTGGGGGCATGAGTACTACCGTCATATTGGAGTCGGTTTCGAATTACCTAATCACTTCTCAAAGCTGAGTGGACAGGAAAATTTGAAATTATTTGAGTCCTTCTATGGAGGCACGCCGGCGGGAGGGCGAAGTATCACTGAGTTACTTGCACTGGTCAATTTGACGGATGCAGCAGCCAGGCCGGTTGCGCAGTACTCCAAGGGCATGAAAATGCGCCTCAATTTCGCCAGGGCCTTGCTCAATAATCCCGATATTCTTTTTCTCGATGAGCCTACGGCCGGTCTCGACCCTGTCACCGCGAGGCAACTCAAAAATACCATTCTTGAGTTGAAAGGCGAGGGCAAGACCATCTTTCTGACCACCCATAATATGCATGATGCCGATGAGCTCTGTGATCGCGTCGGCTTCATCGTTGACGGAGAGTTGAGTCTGATCGGCGAACCGAAAGTGCTGAAGCGTGAGCAGGGTAGTCAGTTAGTGACAGTGCAGGTGCGTGAAGAGAATGGCGGCATAGCCGAACATCACTTTCCACTGGATTCCTTGCATCAAAACCGCGAGTTTCTCGACTTGCTGGCACAGAAAGATATCGAATCACTGCATTCTCAAGAGTCATCGCTGGAAGAAGTTTTCATTGCAGCAACCGGAAAGACCCTGCAATGAATTTGCTGGCGCAGCTAGTGTGGGAGTTTCGTCTGCAGAAGCGCTACTACTTTTGGGCGACTGCGTTAGTGATTACGGTTGTCTGGTTGCTGTTGTTGAGCAGTCTCAACGACGACCTGAAGTCGCAATGGATGCCGGCGCTCATCTTTGCTGATCTCAGCAATATCGGGCTGTTGTTTATCGCCGGTTGTTTGTATCTGGAGCGGCGCCAGGGAACCTTGTATGCGCTGGCAATCACCCCCTTTCGTCGCAGCAGGTGGCTGGTCCTGAAACTGATTAGCTTGAGCGTGCTCACCACGTTATGTGCACTGGCGATTGCCCTGTTCAGTGGCGCGAGTGTCAACTGGTTTTTGCTTGTGCCCGCGATAATCGCTACAGCATTAGTGTTTACTCTGTGCGGATTTCTGCTGGCATTGCCATTTGATGATTTGCTGAATTACTTTTTGGGTATGGCGCTTACACTCACTGTGCTGAGTTTGCCATTGCTCGACTATTTTCAGGTCTATCCTCACTGGTTGTATTGGCTGCTGCCAACCCAACCCGTACTGCAGCTATTGGTGGGCGGTTTTCAGCCTGCCAGTGCCGCAACTATTAGTGTGAGTCTGCTGCTTTGCGTGGTTTGGATTGCGACGCTCTACTTCTTTGCAGCAAAGCGTTTCAACCGATTCGTCGCCATGCGGCCACAACAGTAGGGCGGGCAATGTCTGAAGCGATTCTACAGTGGCGAAGGGTAGTGGTTGCTGATCTGCGCAAGGTGATCACCGAGCCATTCTTCTGGTTGATCATGCTCGCTCCGATACTGATGGGATGGGGTCTGCGACACCTGTTGCCTTATCTGAACGACCAGTTTGTCTCTTTTCAGCTTGCGGATTACTACCCGCTGATCGTTGCCCTGTTGATTCTAACGCCGCCTATCTATTATGGGTTTGTGCTAGCGCTTTTACTGCTGGAAGAAAAAGACGAAGGTGTTTTGCTTGCTATAGCCGTGACGCCTATGCAGTTGCCCTGGTTTTTGTTTGCCCGCATCGGGGTGTATACAACAATCAGTTTGCCACTGATCTACTTTGTGCATGAGCTTATCGGTGTGGTGAGCATCAGCGAAGTTGAGTTGTTGCTGGTCGCATTGGCGGCGGCACCTGCCGCGCCGATGATCGTGATGCTGCTCTCGGCCTTTTGCAGGAATCAATTGGAAGGTTTCGTTATGGGGAAGGGCATGGGATTTTTGATCCTGTTTCCCCTGGCCATGTATTTTGTGCCGGATTACTGGCACCTTCTCTGCGGCATTCTGCCGACCTATTGGCCCATCATTGCCTACTTCACTGCGGTGTCTGCAGAAGGGTCGAGCAATTTCTTCTACTTTGCCATCGTCATGGCGGTAGTCGCACAAATCACAGCGACAGTGTTGCTCTATCGCCGATTCGAAGCGGAGCTCAGATTCTAGAATCGCCAACTGGAATTCGACGCCCTCCGAACTGCATTGCGGGTGGGACAGCTCTCGCCTATTATTACTGTCTATCCGAGCGAAAAGCAGCCAATAAAAAGAGGATATGCAGTCCATGAGCCGATTTCTCATTTTCAGCACACTACTGATTTCCAGCGGCGTTCTGGCGCAATCCTATGAGCCTCCCAGAACCGCCAACGGCAAACCCGATCTGCAGGGATATTGGACTAACGCCTCCATAACGACCATGCAACGGGCTTCCACTTACACCGACGTGGGTTTGGTTATTCCTCAAGATCAGGTGGCATCGCTGACGACCAATAACCACCAAAACGTGCGTCAAGCGACTGATGATGGCCAGGTGCAGGGAGAACTCCCCGATGGAACTGATCTGGCGCGTGGCAGGGGTTATAACGCTTTTTGGGTAGATCCGGGTTCCCAGTTCGGCGTCATTCGCGGCGAAGCAAGAACTTCCTGGATTACTCATCCCGCTGACGGCCGTATTCCTTTCTCCGAGGAGGGCACTCGCCTGCGTAGAGAAGCTTTCGCCCGTCGCGGCAATGATGGGCCCGAAGGCCGGTCCCTGGGTGAGCGTTGCATCATTGGATTTGGCAGCACCGGCGGACCGCCGATGAACAATGTGCTTTACAACAACATGTACCAGTTCGTACAAACCGATGACTACCTCACTATTCTGGTTGAAATGGTGCATGACACGCGCATCATTCCAATTAATGGTGATCACAGGCCCGGAGCGCTGGAGCCGTGGTTGGGTGATTCGGTCGCCTACTGGGATGAAGACACACTGGTTGTTGAAACCGTCAATCTGCACCCACAACAAGCGCCAAGAAATTCAGCACCCCTTAGTAAGCAAGGCAAGGTAGTTGAGCGTTTCACCCGCCATTCTGATAACGAAATCTATTACGAATTCGAAGTAAGCGATCCTGTGTATTACACAGAGGACTGGCGTGGCGAGATGGTGTTCAACAAGACTGATACCCAGCCTTACGAGTACGCCTGTCATGAGGGCAACTACGGACTGACTGGCATTCTGGCTGGAGCAAGAAGGCTGGAGTTAGATCCTTCATCTGATTAGGTGTAAGCAGGGTAGGAGCACAGTTCAAGTGACCTGCCCTCAAAATTCAGATAATGGGATCTTTCCCAGTCCCATAATTCACCGGACCCATGAATCTCAAGAAGTTGTTCCATTGTTGATGATTGGGCATACACTTGCAGAGCTCCCCACGGGAAATGGGGGTGTTCACTTCGTAAAAAGTTAGCTGCTTAGATAGAGAACGTGTATGGCGAAAGCTCTGGGAATCGGCGGTGTATTTTTCAAATCTGCTGACCCTGCAGCGTTAGCATCTTGGTACCAAAAATGGCTTCATATCGAATTAGAGCAAACTTTTAATGGCTGTTGCTTTTCTCCCGATCAGCTCCCAGCTAAATCTTTTGCGGTTTGGTCGCCATTTGAACGAAACACAGATTACTTTGATCCTTCAAAGCAGTCTTTCATGATTAATCTAATCGTTGATGATCTTTCAGAGGCACTTTCCCAAGTTGCAGAAGGTGGGGCAACACTGGTTGGCGAAACAGAAGAACTGGAGTTTGGGTATTTCGGATGGTTTATGGACCCGGACAACAATAAGGTTGAGCTCTGGCAACCGAAATGACCCTTGAAATTTGTACGCACCAGCGGCTAAAAATCAAATCGATCAAAGGCGTTATGTGTCCAGGTCGAAGTGGTGTAAACGGGGTAGAAGCAAAGAGTAGTGATGTCTAAATATACTGTTTTATTAGTGGCAGCTTTGTTCTCTGTCATCGCCTTGGCTCAGGATGCAAGTTACGACTCCAGCAATAATTTACTCTTGATACCCAGTATCAATGCTGAAGGCGCCTATTTTGCCAGAGTGATTCTCGCTTTAACCGACGACAATTTTTTGGAAGTGACTCAATTCTCCGAGTTAAGCAATGAAGAGAATCTAATATTAGCTCGGATAAATCAATCCAACTGTTTAACGGCACACCCTTTAACCAAATTACTTGCTATCCCGGCATTTCAAACACTAGAGTCTTCTCTATGTCTTAAACAAAGTCTTGGCAGCGGAGCCGAAGGCGGAACCCTTTTCTCCTACTTGCTTATAGATCAGGAAGGACCCACTCTCGTTATAGATAACCGCCAGGTTGGCTTTTCGGCTTGTTGTCTGGAGATTTATGATGGTATTAACAACATCCAGGCCGGATACTATGAATCAGAGGTATTCGTCGAATGGGACCTCTCGTCTCCGATAGAGTTATCCAGGGACTATGTCTTGAGATTAAGTTTCCCTCTATCGGAAACAGTAGAATATTAGGCATTGAGCTAGCAGAGCTTCCATGCGAATAACGGCACATTTGAGCGCTACACTTAAACCGCAGTTAAACTATTAGAGGTTGCAAATGACATTGGAATTCTTGGTCACATCGTTGGTAGTAGTGCTTTTGCCAGGAACGGGCGTTATCTACACACTGGCGATTGGACTTGGGCAAGGCTTTAAATCCAGTGTGGCTGCTGCCCTGGGATGTACTCTGGGGATTGTTCCCGCGGCTTTGGCGAGCATATTCGGCCTCGCCGCCTTATTGCACACCAGTGCGCTGGCTTTTCAAATTGTGAAATTCTTGGGTGTGCTGTACCTGTTTTATATGGCCTGGGGGATTTTGAAGGATAAGGGGGCTATGGAGGTTTCCGAAAGCAGGCAGACATCCAGTCTGGCTCAAGTCGCTATCACCGGAACGCTCTTGAACGTTTTGAACCCTAAACTTTCTCTTTTCTTTCTTGCTTTTCTGCCACAGTTCATCTCACCTGCATCGCCGAATGCCACCGCTGAACTGTTTGGATTAGCGGCAGTTTTCATGCTGATGACCTTGGCTGTTTTTGTCTGTTACGGTGCCTTCGCCGCATTGGCGCGCGATTATGTCATCCGAAGACCCTCTGTGATGCGATGGATTAGACGTTTCTTCGCAGGGACATTCGGGTTTCTGGGTGCGAGGTTGGCACTGTCCGACTAGCGCGGACTGTGTTCAACGCGTTATGTGTATGCCAACCTGACAGTCTGACCATGCAATGATTATTGAGCTGGAAAATGCCACTACCCTGGGAATATCAGAGAGCATCAGATGACTTCTACAGCTTCGTAACTGAGCTTCGGGACTTATCGAACTTTGGTAGCTCTCATCAAACCTATACTATGGTCCAGGGGGTATTTAGGACATATCGGAGT
>JAKSCP010000058.1 GCA_022360535.1 Pseudomonadales bacterium
AAGTAACCGTAGCCCAGGATGCTCATGGCACATGGCCGGATGATGGGTTGTCTGCGGACCAAATAATCGAGCGACAGAACGAGCTGCTGCTGGGAAAAGGAGCGATTCTTAAATCCAGCGCTGAGATTACAGCGGGACTTCGCAATAGTTAGGTGGATTGGTTTGCATAGAACAGGTCTGATTTGTGCCATGGATAAAGTAGGGAAACTGTTAAAGGAACTGGAGGCTAGTCATAGCCAAGGGTCCTGATCTCTATGCGCTACTTACCGTTGGAATCCAGAAAAGAAAACATAGAGCCTGTGGCCGTGGGTAACTACCAGGGCGAGTTCTTTGAGTCTGACTCGGTTCCTTATTTCACGATCTATAGTGCCAATGGCAGTACTACCAACGAAAAGATTTTTTTCAATCTCTCGACCATTCTGGTGTCCAGGGCATCAGATCTGAGGTATTACATTTTGGATGGTGCCGAACGCTACGAATTCTTTTTTAAGGATACAAGGCGCGGACTCTGGCTCTATGTCTACAAGTATTACTTTGGGCGTTTCAGAATGCGATACTGCTCTGGGTTCGTTACATCGGCGGCAAAAACGATTATCCAGGATAAACTGGCCAAATGCCGACAGGGTCTTGCCGCTTAGACCTGGGGCGAGGGGCAGAATCGAGAGTTAAGCGCAAGGCTGTAAAGCTACTCTGACCCCTTTGTGCCTGCCACGCTAGTTATCAATCGCACTCAGCTCTAACACCGAGAATAGGCCTTGTTCCTGATCTTCAAGTTTCAATCTGATCAGGCTCACTTCGTCGTCTATCTGGATGTAGTTCGAATAGATCTGAGTTGCCAGGTTGTACTCGCCACTACAGTCCGGGATCTCGCCAAACTCGGTGAGCAAGGAATTGGGATTGAATAGAGTGGCTTCGTTAACCTGCAACAGAGCAGGAGATTCAGAGATCAATCGCATGGTGACGTTGAAGTACTGCTGCTGATTGTCCGCATCAACGGTTATTTCACCAAATTCATCGAGCACAGAAACACAAAGAAAGGCTGTCATGTTCTGCGTGTCAAAAAAGTCGATTGTGTTGGTAGGCAAGTTGAGTTCCGGGTCTGGTGAAACGCCATTATAACCCTCCTTATCGCCAGAATCTGAATCGCCAATGTCTACTGCGCCTGATTCGTCACTGGTATCAGTATTATTGTTTGTGTCGTTTGAGCCTGGTGAAGTGCTGTCAGGCACTATGGCGCTGACCCAGCCGCCAATAACAGTGGGATGAGCGACTGCTGTGTCTGGCAGTATTGCACCACCGAATGATGTGCTGGGATTGGTTAAAGACTGCAATTCTGCATTTGATTTTCCGACATATCGACTGAGTGATTCGTCGGTCTCTTCTTCATCTTCTTCGTCCTCTTCGTCGGGCAGTGAGCTAAGAGCGTTTTGAGTTAACGGGACGAAGCTGGCGCTTTGTTGATCGAAGTAAAGCTTTGCCTGCTGAAACGGACCATAGTTCAGGGTAATGCTGTCCGGCATCAGGAAGAACAATGGGAATTTTTCGTCGTCTGCTTCATCGAAACCATCTTCTAAGTCCTGCCTGTAGGTCAGATCTGCTGTTAGCACCAGGTTTCTATTGGCATTCAGAAAATTGATATCAGAGATGGTCATCGTCCGATTGGGTTGATCGAACTTAACATCTTCATCAAATTTCGGGTTTGGCATATTGGTTTCTTTGATCTGAATATCAGTGGAGCTGTTATTGAAGGTGCCGCCTGAAATCGTTACCTCGGCATTCTTTGGTGTAACCAGCGCAATATTGCCATTGTCAAACCCTTCAAAGTCGTTATTACTAAGTTGCCAACTGTCAAAGTTATGCCAGTGATCGAGATCCATCCCAACTGCCGTACTCGGGCTGTTGTATCCAACGATTCGACTATCGCTAATGCTGACATGAGAGGAATAGAGCGTTTCTATGCCTTTGTTCCTGATATTCCAAAGCGTCGTGCCCTCCATCGCAAAATTCAAGGTGTCGCGAAAGGTTTCAGGAACCACATTGTTTTTGCCTTCAGTGGTGTCCAGAAATCGAGTGTGCATGTAAAAAACAGTAACACCCTTGCTCATGTTGTAAGCCGTGTTGTTAATAAAGGGTTTTGACGGAATCAACCAGCACTCGAGGACGAAGTCGGTGGATACTCCTGATAAGGCTGCCCGCTGACTGGAAGAAGTGATATGGGACTCCACTGTGCCGCGACGCATGCCCAGTCCGTTTTCAATCAATCCTTCTGGCCAGAACACGAAGGCAGAACCGGTAACACCGGACGCGATATTGCCCTGCACCGTGACTCCCGCACTATGAAACCAGAACGCATCGCCTTGCCAGGCGAAGTCCTGAAATTCTTCGCGGAGATCGATGAGTGCGGGTTCAGCACGCGGATTGGAGAATGGGTCGGAGGTGTTAACTGTTCGAATGGCGATGTTTTCGATGAACGAACCGGTTTCGTCGCCAGCCTCAGTGTTGAAGGCACCACCGGTTACCTCATAGGATACATTTCTAATGAAGTCGACTCTGCTGGAGTGATTGACGTAGCCCCAGCCTGGATCATTGTTCACCGTGACCCCTTCGACGTGAGCTGCATTCAAGCCGGGGTCGAAACCGCCGCGATGAAAGTGCACCGAGTAGCGGCCACGAGGGTTGGTGTATTTTCCTCTCGGCGGCTGATAAGAGGCTTCTTCTTGCAGGTCGTCCCAAAGATAGTCGTCAACGGGTATGGATTTGTCGGTTCGTCCCAGATCGGAAATTTCCACATAGCGAAGGTCAACGTCCAGATTGTGCATAAACATTAAGTGGCCCCGGGTTTTCGCTGAAACACTGGGGTTCTCTGAACTGATTTTGATGTTACGGGTGAGATTGGCGACATGTACGGCCAGGTCGCTGGCTGCGGTTGGCGCTTGATGTGCCTTGGATAGGGGGCTCGCCAAACTGATATTGTTGCCATCAATGCTGGCGATTGTTACCACCTCGTCGCTGGTAAAATCGCCTGGAATTGTGCCCGCAACGATTAGCTGATCCCCAACTTCCCATCCATTGATCGAGCCTGTCAGGCTCAGCGTCTGCTCGCCTGCCGCAGGTTGCGCGGCCAATGTGGTAAAAGCGGTTTTACTGGCACCGTGCATTTGTGTTGGTCCGATAAACACTGCTCCAGGTGCAAATCGCTCCGGATCTTCCGCCGTGGTAGTGCCACCGAGATCCACGAATGTCAGTCGGGCGGTAGTCTCTGCCGGAATAGGGTTCGATGCGGTACCGATTTCAATGCGTCCACCGACGCTGCTGACAACAAACTCAGCGCGCAGCTCGGTATCCTGGTCCGGGCTGAAGGTCAGCGCGCCATCGATGCGCAAGGATTTGTAGTTAGCCGTAATTTTCTGATCTACTGTGACAGTGATGCCAGTCGGAATGAGCACTCGGGCACCGCTGGCAGGAACCGCTCCTCCCCAGGTAGTATCAGCACTCCAGTTTCCGGAACTGACAGCCGTTGCTGTGGCAGAGCCTGCGACTTCCAGTGGAGTCGCAGCAAAGCCCAGGCTGCCAAAACAGCACATCAAAATGAAGATCAAGTGTGGTTGTGCGCGAGTTATCAAAGTCATCTCAAATACCAGAATCGAATTTGGTTGCGAACAGATTGATTGAACAGCTAATTAGGAGCTGTGTGAATCTTCCAATAGCACGATGAGATTTTAGGTGATTGTGCTCACTTTGGGTTTTGAGTTTGGTTGTCGAAGTGTTTGGCTAATGTATGACGAATGTAAGAGCGGGTGTTTATTAGGGTGAATTGCTGACTTTGCCCGGTTCGAAACCTTTATCGCAGAATAAGAGTAAAGCAGAATAAGAGTAAAATAAGCGAGTGTAGGAAAAACAAGGTAAATCCAGAGACTATGAAAATACCAATTTGCGCCCTGTTGGGTGTTGGCTTGTTACACCTCTCTGCTGCATTAGCCCTTGAGCCCGGGCAAGGATTTGTTGCCGTGCCTGGTGGGCCCGTGTGGTATGAGGTTGTTGGGGATGGGGATGGCACACCTTTGATGGTTCTGCATGGTGGCCCGGGCGGCACTTCCTGCGGCTATAAGCGTCTGGCGCCAATGGGCGAAACCCGACCAGTAGTGCGCTATGACCAGTTGGGTGGCGGCAGGTCAGGTCGCCCAGACGATATGAGTCTATGGACGGTAGAAAGGTTTGTGGAAGGGTTGCATAGCCTGCGCAATGAATTGGGGATGGAGCAAATGCATCTGCTGGGTCATTCCTGGGGCGGAGCGTTAGCCGCAGCTTACGTATTGCAGCAAGGTACTGAAGGGATTGTTTCACTAACGCTGTCATCGCCTTTATTGAGTTCGCCGGCGTGGATGGAAGATGCCAACTATTTGCGTTCGCAACTGCCAGTCGAAATGCAGGAAGCGCTGGATAAACACGAAGCCGAAGGCACCCTGGATCACGAAGACTATGAAGCGGCAACGGAAGAATTCTATCGGCGCCACGTTCGAGGCGGTGAGCGGCTACCGCCTTTGGAAGCTTGTGCGGGCGTCACCAGCAATTCCATGATTTACGAATACATGTGGGGTAACACGGAATTCAATGCGACAGGGACACTAGTAGACTTTGATCTCACACCCAGGCTCGGTGAGCTTGATGTTCCAGTGCTGCTGATGGCTGGAGAGCATGACGAGGCGCGACCGGAAAGAATGCGCGAGTTTGCTTCTCTTATAGATGGGGCAAGAGTCGAGATAATTCCTGACGCCGCTCATGGCACATTGAGCCGACAGACAGAGCTTTATATCGAGGTGCTCTCGGATTTTCTGAGCGAAGTAGAGGACCAGTGATTTGAACAGCTAGTTCTAAGTGCCTAGCGCCGCTTTGCGTTCCAGTCGCTCGCGTTTTTTCTTGCGTGCTATAAAGGGAATAACGAACAAGTAAACACCAGTTAACCACATTAAAAACAGCACGATCGCGGTAGGAAAGAATACCCACAGTTTGATGTTGTCGTGGAAGAATGAGCCATCATGGATCGTTTCAATAAGATCGCTGCGGCGATAAGCCACCTGCAGTATCTCGGCGCTGGCGGTATCGATCTGAATCTCCCAGCGATTCAGACTGCGAATCTTTAACATCCCCCGGTCAGGCCTGACGTCAAGGCGGTCGATGTCGTCCCAATCGGTAATCTCTGCTTCTTCTACTGAGCGGGCGGCGGCCAGGATTTCCTCAAAAGATATCTGCGGCGGGTTGTCCGCACCCCGTTGGGTCACCGGTTGAATCCAATGCACGTCTTTTTTCAACTGCAAGACCACGCCGCTGCCGATGATCACCATGGCCGGCAACAAGATTGCCAATGATGCCCAGTAGTGGGTTTTTCGGGTTAAGACATTCCAGTTGATACTCACGACTTCGCTCCTGACCTGCTCGACAGGCGAACCCTGTCTTTATTTTGTGACCGCAGCAATATGGCAAGCAATGGGATGTAAGGCAAATGAAATCTGGGTCCGGTGTGTCGCCGTCTAACGCTGGATACCGGCATTTTGTCGAATCCCGGAACGGCCTCGGATAGCCGGGTCACGGCGAATTGTTCCGATGCAGCGGGCATGCTACTTTGCAGCGATCTTTAACCAATTCGTCGATGATGTCCTATGAATTCCAGCGCCAGATTTTTACTCACACTCTGTTTGTTTCTGTTTTCTATAGAAATCCATGCCCAACACTTTGAAGGCATGGAGTATCGCAATGTTGGTCCCACTCGTGGCGGGCGAGTGACGGCGGTCGCGGGCACAGTTGCCGCTCCGGCGACGTTTTACCTGGGAGCATCCGGTGGCGGTATCTGGAAGACGGAAGACTACGGCACTACCTGGAACAACGTATCCGATGGCTATTTCAGCACGCCATCCATCGGCGACATCGCGGTTGCGCAGAACGATGCCAATATCGTGTATGTGGGCACCGGTTCCGACGGTTTGCGCAGCAATGTCATTGCGGGCAAAGGCATGTACAAATCAATCGATGGGGGCGATACCTGGCAGCACATCGGTCTGACCGAAACCGGCCACATCGGCGCGGTAGAGATTAATCCTACCAACCACAACATTGTGTACGTGGCGGCTATTGGGCAGGCGTTTAATACCAACGAAGAGCGCGGTTTGTACAAAACTATCGACGGTGGGCGTAGTTGGGAGCAGGTGCTGTACATCTCCGATGAAACCGGTATTTCCGATATGGAGATGTTGCCCGGTAACCCGGAGGTGTTGTTCGCTACTGCCTGGAAGGCGGAACGCAAACCCTGGACCATCATCAGCGGTGGTGAAAACGACGAAGGTGGTTTGTACAAATCGGTGGACGGTGGTGCTACCTGGGACAAGATAACTGAAGGACTGCCGACTGGATTAATTGGCAAAATGGATCTTGCCATCTCGCCAGCGAATTCCAGCATCATCTATCTGTTGGTGGAAGCGCCGGATGATGAAGGCGGCTTATACAAATCCATCGACCAGGGCCAGACCTTTGAGCAGGTGTCTGATCACGACGGCATCATCACCCGACCTTTTTACTACGCCAATATTGATGTCGATCCCAAAAATCCTGACATCGTCTATGCCATGGCCACTGGTAACTTCGTTTCCAAAGATGGTGGAGAGAACTGGGAGCGCCTGGCTACGCCTCACGGTGATAACCATGATATGTGGATTAATCCCGATAATCCGGATCTCTATATTCAAGCTAATGACGGTGGCGCCAACGTCACCCACAATGGGGGCAAAACCTGGTCCACGCAATTCAATCAACCTACGGCCGAGTTGTATCAGGTCGAGGTAGATGATCAATATCCTTACTGGCTCTATGCCGGGATGCAGGACAATGGCACGACTATCGCCGTGCCTAGTATGGCGCCTTTCGGTGTGCAACATTCCAATCGCTGGATCGTCGATAGCGGTGGTTGTGAAACCGGTCCCGCCGTGCCCAAACCGGGTGACCACAACATCGTGTACGCGGATTGTAAGGGTCGTTTTGGGGTTTTTGATAAACGACTTGGTACGGAAAAAGGCTACTACGTGGGTGCTGCCAATATGTATGGTCATAATCCGCGGGACTTGCGCTACCGGTTTCAGCGGGTGGCACCGATTCATGTATCCCCGCACGATCCCAACGTGATTTATCACACCTCCCAGTTCGTACATCGCACCACCGACGAAGGCCTGACATGGGAAACCATTTCGCCTGATCTGACAGCCTTTGAGCCGGAACGACAGGTCACCTCCGGTGCGCCGATTACCCGCGACATTACTGGTGAAGAGTTCTACAGCACCATTTATTCGATTCGGGAGTCGCCAGTGCAGGCCGGCGTGATTTGGGTGGGCGCAAACGACGGCCCGGTGCATGTTACGCAAGACAATGGTGAGAGCTGGCAGGATGTGACGCCGCGCCGATTGCAACCCGGCGGCCGGGTAGATGCCGTGGAGCCGTCGCCACACGACCCTGCCAAAGCGTATATCGCCGTGTTGCGTTATCAGTTTGGGGATTGGAAGCCCTATATTTATCGCACAGATGATTTTGGCAGAAGCTGGGATTTGCTGACAGACGGAAACGGCATTCCAGAGGATTATCCAACCCGTGTTGTGCGCGAAGACCCGGGCAAGGAAGGCGTGCTCTACGCGGGAACTGAATACGGTATCTTCGTCTCACTTGATGATGGGGACACCTGGCACGATTTCCAACAGAACCTGCCCGTGACACCGGTGACGGATATCAAAGTTGTACGAGGCGATCTGGCGATCAGCACCATGGGTCGTTCTTTCTGGGTATTGGACAACATCACCACGCTGCAACAGGATGCTATTAATGAATTAGATGCCGAGCCGGTGTTGTTCCAACCCAAGACCACCATTCGTTACCGCCGTCCCCGCGGCATGCCGCGCACCGAAGTTCCCGACTATCCCCAGCCCGCAGTTGTCATTGATTACTACCTGCCTGAAGAGTTCGAAGAGCGATTGGTGATGGAGATTCTCGATAGCAATGGCATGGTTGTTAATCGCTTCACCAATGAAGATGAAGAAGAATCCGAGGATGGACAGGATGAGGTCGAATTGACCGATATGGGCACCAACCAGACGATCTATCTGGTGGACGATTCTTTAGCCAGTGAGTCAGGACTGAATCGTTTCCGCTGGACTATGCGCCACTTCGGGGCCTGGCATGAAGATGAGGATCGTCGTTATCAGAACGGTCCTATCGCCAAACCGGGAGCTTATACTGTCCGTTTAACAACTGGCGAAAATGTGATGGAGCAATCGTTTGAACTGCAAGTCGATCCCCGGGTGCTGGAAGGTGGTACCAGCCTGGCGGACATCTCTTCACAGGTCGATCTGGAGTTGGAGATCGTTGATTTGCTGTCTCGCTCGAGACAGCTTGAAGATCGTCTGGACAGTGAAAAAGAAAAGTTGGAAGAGCAGGAAAAAGAGGGTGGGCTGGGCGCACAGGAACAGGAGCGTTTGGATCGGGTAAACGCAATCCTGGCAAGAGTGCAGACTGCCGAAGGCATCTATATGACCCCCATGCTCAATGCCCAGATCAGTTATCTCTACAACATGATCAACGCAGCGGACCAGGCACCGGGACAGGAAGCAGAAAACCGCTTTGCTGAACTCAGTCGGTTATTCCAGGAGGTGTTAAATGATGATGTGGCCGCCGACGATTAAATCGAGCCAGTTGGCTTGTTGATTTACTGATAGTGGATGCCGATCATGAATTCCCGGCCAATCGCCAGTGTGGTGAGGGCATCCGCTGAATTGAAATAGGTTTCGTTAAACAAATTCTCGATAACTGCCTGCAGTCGCCAACGATCGTTTAGGGTGTAGTTAAAATTGAGCGCACCGATGTTGGCAGCCTCTAACGGCATTTCTGTTGGTCCAAATGCGCGTTTTTCCAGTTGGCGCCGCAGGCTTAGTCGCGTTGACCATCGGGCCGCGTCAAATACGATATCCAGTTGGTGTCGCTTGGCTGGTATGTCTGTTAGCGACATGCCGTTTTCATTCACTCCCGTAATACCCTGCCCGGAAAACTCCAGTTGCCACTGGTTGTCGGGAAACAACGCCACCTGGTATTGCCAGCCATCAAGCTCACCTTGATTCACGTTGCGAAAACCAAATGTGTTTTCGCTTAACTCGATACGCTCAATAAAATGGTCTATATCCATCTCAAAGCGGTGGAGTTGCAGAGAGAGTGAATCGCCCTGATACGTCAACCCGAGGTCAAGCTGATTTGAGTCTTCTGAAATCAGGCTGGGGTTGCCGATAGTTTGGCCCCGCCCTGTAAGACCAGTAAAAAACCTCTCTGTCAGACTGGCAAAGCGGGTGCTTGTGCCAAAGCTTAGATCGATTTGCCAATTTCCCAGGGGTTTGCGCAAGGTGATGAAGTAGGAGTCATTGTCGTCCGATAGGTTCTCCGCCTGGATGTCATCTTGCGTAAAGTAGGTGAACCTGGCTCCGGCATGTACTGAGAATGAATCGAAATCACGATTCATCGTGGCAAACAGTGCCGATTCATTTTCTTCACCGTCATCGAGCGGTTGGGTGACGATTATTGTCCCACTTGATGCGTCAAAATCGGTTTGTTTTGCGCTGACCTGACGTCGACCAAAATAGTCAACACCGATCTGTCCACTGAAGCCGCCAGCTTGCCAGCGATCCTCTAATGAGAATCCAATATCCAGAGAGCTGGTTTCCACTTCATTCTCCAGTGTGGGTGGTTGTCTTTCATTTGTAATCAGATCTTGATGATGCAATGAAAGCCGGGCAGCCCAATCACCAGTTCCACTCACCTCTACCTGACTAAAGAGATGGTTTTCTTCTGGATAGGTAATTACACGTTCTAAAGGAAACTGGCGATTGTCCTTGCCGATGTCTTCGCCTCTGCTGCCAATGAGTTGCCAATCGACGCTATAGTCGCCCAGCCGAAATTGTCGGTTGTAATAGCCGGATAGCTGAGTAAACCTGTCCTGCTTGCGATCGCCACGCACTGTCTCGCCATCGTCACGTTGGCGGAAGGCCAGTCCAGCAGAGAAACTTTCCGCACCTGTGCCTGCGGCCAGATTGCGCTCGTTGCCATCGCTGCCGAAACCTGAACTAAACCACGGGCTGCTGTCCTCTCGTGTCAACAGTTGTAAAGCACCGCCCAGTGCGCCACTGCCGTAGTAGGTGCTGGCCGGACCCTGAATGACTTCGGCGCCACTGAGTAGCAAGGGATCAATAAATGAAGAAGACACACCTGCCCGACGTTCGGAGGTGAGTCGCATGCCATTGAGAAAACTCTGCACTCTTTGTCGTGCCATGCCTCGCACGTTCAGGGTTTGAAACAGGCCGGGTTGTCCGTTGAGAGAGACGCTCGGTTCCAGCGCTAACATGTCAGCGAATGAGCTGGCAGGTGTGACCACTTCATCGATGCTTATGTATTCGCTGATCAAGGATTCGCCCTGGCGGTGTCGTGACACAGAGACACTGATCACCTCTAAAGTCGTTTCCGATTCCTGTTGTGCCAACGTGCTGCTGGTAACAGATTCGAAAAGCAGGCCGATGGCGAACAGTATTTTTAGTGGGTTAGATAACACAGACAGCCCTAAATTCAATGCGGGCGCTATGCTACCAGATTGCAACCCGCGCAGCCTTCGCGCACAATGATTGCGCCTAGAAATCAGAACAAAAACAGGAGCCCCCATGCGTCCCTTGCTCAGAATCCCTCATCACTATTCGCCGTTCGTGAGAGTGAGCTTATTGCTTTTTGCTGCAGTCCTCCTCGTGCTACCGATGGATCGTTTCGCTTCGGCTCAGGAAAGCCGATTCGAGGGTCTGGAGTACCGCTCTATCGGGCCTTTCCGTGGCGGGCGATCCGCCGCGGTTACGGGCGTGCCCGGAGAAAACAATCTGTATTACATGGGTGCCACTGGCGGCGGCGTGTGGGAAACCGTCGATGGGGGTGCAAACTGGAGAAATATTTCAGACGGATATTTTGGTGGTTCGATCGGTGCCATCGCGGTCAGTGAATGGGATCCGAATGTAATCTATGTGGGCGGCGGTGAGGTGACCGTACGTGGCAATGTCTCCCATGGCAGCGGCATGTGGAAGAGCACCGATAAAGGCAAAACCTGGTCTTCAATCGGGCTCACCGACAGCCATCACATACCGCGCATACGCATTCATCCGCGCAATCCCGATTTGGTGTATGCCGCCGTCATGGGACATTTATACGGTCCTAATGAAGAGCGCGGTGTGGTTCGCAGCGAAGATGGCGGCGAGACCTGGGAGAGAATTCTCTACGTCAACGACGAGGTAGGGGCTGTGGATCTGATCATGGATCCCAACAATCCCAGGATTCTTTATGCCAGTTCCTGGCGCATCAAACGCACACCTTATTCCTTGTCCAGTGGTGGCGACGGGTCCGCACTCTGGAAAAGCACTGATGGGGGTGATACCTGGGAAAACCTGTCAGAGAAAGAGGGCATGCCGGAAGGAACGCTGGGCATAATCGGTGTGACAGTCTCACCGGTTAACTCCGAACGTGTCTGGGCCATCATTGAGAATGAGAACGGGGGTGTATTTCGTTCAGACGACGGCGGTGAGACCTGGCAGAAAACCAACGAAGACAGAAACCTGAGGCAGCGAGCCTGGTACTACACGCGTATCTACGCCGATAGTCAGGATGAAAATCGCGTGTATGTGCTCAATGTGGCGTTTTTCACGTCCAGTGATGGCGGCACAACGTTCGAACGTGTGCCGACGCAGCCACCACATGGTGATCACCACGATTTGTGGATCGCACCGGAAGATGCCACGCGCATGGTTGTGGCCGATGACGGAGGGGGTCAGGTGAGTTTTGACCGTGGCAATTCCTGGTCAACCTATTTCAATCAGCCCACTGCACAGTTTTATCGAGTGACCACCGACAACCATTTTCCCTATCGCATCTACGGTGCACAACAGGACAACTCCACTCTGCGCGTCTTGCACCGTTCCGATGGGAACCGTATCAGTGAGCGGGACTGGGAACCCTCTGCCGGTGGGGAAAGCGGGCATATGGCGTCTCATCCAGAAAATCCGGATATCGTTTATGGTGGTTCCTACGGTGGGCTCTTGCAACGTATCAATCACTCGACCAATGAATCTCGCATGATTGATGTATGGCCAGACAATCCTATGGGCTACGGTGCCGTGGATTTACGTTACCGCTTTCAGTGGAATTTCCCCATTCTGATTTCTCCCCATGATCCGGATGTGTTGTATGCAGCGGCGCAGGTGTTGTTTCGCACCAGTAATGACGGCCAGAGTTGGCAACAGATCAGCCCGGATCTCACTCGTAATGACCCCGATACCATGGGCAAGTCCGGCGGTCCCATTACCAAGGATGATACGTCGGTGGAGTATTACGGCACTATCTTTGCCATTGCCGAGTCACAGCATGAAGCGGGTGTCATCTGGTCTGGTAGCGACGATGGACTGATCTACCTTACTCGTGACAACGGAGAAAACTGGACCGATGTGACGCCCCGGGGAATGCCGGAATGGATGATGATCAACAGCATTGAAATTAATCCCTTTGATCCTGCCGGTGTCTATGTTGCGGGTACACGTTATAAGTCGGACGATTTTCGCCCCTATCTCTATAAGACTGATGACTACGGTGAAAGCTGGGAGCTAATCACCGATGGCATTGACGAGCAGCACTTTACCCGGGTTGTACGTGCCGATCCCAAGCGACAAGGTTTGCTCTATGCCGGCACTGAACTTGGTATGTATGTGTCGTTCAACGATGGTGGAGATTGGGAAGAGTTTCAGCTAAATCTGCCTATCACTCCTGTAACCGACCTCACCATTAAGAACGACGATCTTATTGTTGCCACCCAGGGCCGGTCCTTTTGGATACTGGATGACCTGACTCCTTTGCATCAGTTAGAGAATGGCTGGGAGGATGATGAAATTAATGTCTATGCCCCCAGGCCTTCCTATCGTATGGGCGGCTCAGCCTCGGAGAACCCTGGCAATGCAGGTCACAATCTGCCTAACGGCGTGATCGTGCAGTTCTATATGCAGGAAGGTCTTCCAGAACCAGCATCCGAATCTGAGGAAGAAGGTGAAGAAAGCGTGGATTCGGAACAACCTGTCTTGAGCCTGGAGTTTCTTACGGAAGATGGGGAAAGTATTCGAACTTTCACCAGCGACGCAGAAGAGGAGAGCGATCGGATAGAAACTGTAGAAGCAGGGTTCAATCAGTTTGTGTGGAATATGCGTTACCCCAATGCGGAAGGATTCGATGGCTTGATCATGTGGGCCGGCAACCTGACTGGACCCAAAGTGGTGCCAGGCACCTATCAGTTGCGTATGCAATATGGTGATTACGATCAGACCAGAACTTTTGAAATTCTGGCTGATCCGCGTATTAGCGCTACACAGGAAGACATGCAGGCCCAATTTGACTTCCTGATGGCTACCAATGCCAAACTTACCGAAACCCATCAAGCGATAAAGCGTATCCGCGCTATCCGTGATCAGATCGATGTTGTGGTCAATCCGCTGGAGGAGCGAGCGGGTTTCGATTCTTTGAAAGAGCGCGCTGCGTTTATCAAAGAAGAGCTAACTGCCATCGAAGAGGCTTTGTATCAGACCCAAAATGAGAGCAATCAGGATCCGTTGAACTACCCGATCCGCTTGAACAATAAGCTGGCCAGCGTTAATCGTCTGGTGAACAGTGGCAACTACCGCCCAACCAATCAGGCAGTGGCGGTGCGGGATGAATTAGTGACTGATATCGACAGCGAACTGGAACGGTTCGCTCAAATCGTGAATGAAGAGTTACCCCTGTTTAACAACCTGGTGCGCGAACAGTCCATTCCGGCTGTCTGGTTAGAGGATGAAAACTAGTTGACCATTAAAAGCACGGTATCTGTTGGGGGTTAATTGCAGGGTAGTTGACTGTAGATAGAAAATTGTCAAGTAGAGGCTATTCACTCAAATTTTAAAGGTTGGTGTCATGCAAAAACGAACATTTCATTTCACTCTAGCACTGCTTTTTGTATTCGCATCTGTCACGCCTAACTTCGCACAGGAGGGAGCGTCGCAGCCGCTGTTCGAATACAGCGCGATTAATCATCCGGTTATGGGCAAGCAGGGCATGGTGGCGAGCCACAACGTGCTCTCTAGTCAGATTGCAGCGGAAATACTGGCGAATGGAGGTAATGCCATCGATGCCGGTGCTGCACTCGGTTTTGCGTTGGCTGTGACCTTGCCGCGTGCTGGCAATATCGGCGGTGGCGGATTCATGTTGGTGCATGTGGCAGAGCTGGATAAAACCATCGCCATCGATTTTCGTGAGACTGCGCCAGCCGGTGCGCTTCAGGATATGTTCTTCGATGAAGATGGTAATGTGGTGGCGAATGAAACCTATCGGTTTTCACACAAGTCCTCTGCGGTGCCTGGCTCTGTAGCTGGTCTCGCCCATATAGTCGAGAACTATGGAACGATGACCTTGGCGGAAGTGCTGGAACCAGCGATTAGACTTGCCCGGGATGGTATCGAGGTAACTTATGATCTTGCCGCCGATCTGGATCGCAGCACGCGCTTGAAAAACAATCCGGCTGCCCTGAGAAAATTCTACAAACCAGATGGTTCTCACT
>JAKSCP010000253.1 GCA_022360535.1 Pseudomonadales bacterium
CTGATGATCACTACGGAGGCGATGGTGTCTGAACTGCCGGCTGATGCGCCGGCGATGCCTGCTGGTGGTGGGATGCCGGATATGGGCGGAATGGGCGGCATGATGTAAAAATCGGTGCCTGGGAGTTTTACGCTCCCCCATACTTCGTCAGCCCGAATTTTTTGATGCTCATGTATGTTTGTATACACTGCGCTCAAAAAATTCGGGCTTTCTCGTCTGGGGAACCATAAATTCTCCCAGCCAACCGATTTTGAGAGATTTAGCGACACCTCCGTGAAAGTCCAAGTTTCGTCGGGCCGATCTTTTTGATGCTCATGTATGGTTATATACACTGCGCTCAAAAAGCTCGGCCCTTCTCGTCTGGGAGCGTCTAAATTCTCCCAGCCACCTGATTTTCCGCGGCTTCGCTATTCAGCAGGTAACCGTTCTGAAACCTAAATTTAACGCGATTCTGGCGGGGCTGGGGTTGCGTTTTTTTGTGGGTGGAATATTGGTTTTGTGAACTGTTTCGAGACCGGTTGGGGGTGCCGATATACTATTCGTGGGTTTGAGATTTGGCGTTGGATAGGGACTTGGTTGATTCATTTTGCAGTTGTGAGGGTGCTTCGGTTGCGCCTTTGTTTCGAGTGACAGGTGATGTGGGCGGCGAGTTTTCGCTGGATCGCTGCACCAGCTGCGGCCTGGTGTGGGATTCACCGATGCCCGATGAGCAGCTCCTGAATGAAGCCTACCAGCAGGATTATTACGGGTCGCAAACCACCAAATTCAATCCGGTCGTTGAAGCCTGGACACGTTACAGCGGTCGTAGCCGCGCCCGGGCCCTGTTGAAACAGCACGGCAAGTCAGATAAGTCCCAGCGGGTATTGGACGTCGGTTGTGGCCGTGGTGTTTTATTAGCAGGCTTCCAACAGCTTGGCGTGAATGCACTTGGCCTGGAAAGACCGGACAGCGGTTTCGATGTCATCGACGGTGTTGAGACGACAACTCTGGATGAGCTTGTGCAGCAAGGTCGGAAGTTCGATGTGATTGTGCTTTGGCATGTGTTGGAACACCTCCCGGAACCGGAACAGATGCTCGCTCAAATTCAGCAACTGCTCACGGATGACGGTAGTCTATTCGTAGAAGTGCCCAACTTCGCGAGCTTGCAATCCCGGATTTTTAAAAAGAATTGGTTCCATCTCGATGTGCCGAGACATCTTTTCCATTTCACCCCAGCGACGCTTAAATTGAAATTGAAGGACAGGAATTTCGAAACGGTTTCAATGCATACCTTTTCTTTCGATCAAAACCTGTATGGTTTTTTACAAAGCCTGTTGAACAGCATGCCATTTTTGCCCCCCAATCATCTGTATTCCCTACTCAAACCGGGGGCAACTCTGTGGCGGACTGCTATGCTATTGCTTTATGTTCCCATTGTCGTAATTGCAAGTATTCCTGCAGTATTGGAACTGACTGTGAGCAGACTATTTGGGAGTGGGGCAGTAATCTCCATTCACGCACGAAAAAGGAATCAAGAACTACATGATTAATGGACAGCGTATTGTGGTAGTCATGCCGGCCTACAATGCCGAGCAGACTCTTGAAAAAACCTATCATGCACTTCCGCATGATACGGTTGATGACGTCATTGTGGTCGACGATGCCAGTGGAGACAGGACTGCTGAGGTCGCCGCAAAACTTCCGAATGTGCACGTGATTAGGCATGAACTGAATCGCGGTTATGGCGCCAACCAAAAAACCTGTTACAAAAAAGCTCTGGAGCTAGGCGCCGATGCCGTTGTAATGGTACATCCGGACTACCAGTACGAACCACGTTTAGCTACGGCTATGGCGTCCATGATCGCCAATGGTGTCTACGATGCGGTAATTGCCTCTCGCATTCTGGGAACAGGGGCTTTGGCAGGAGGAATGCCGCTCTATAAGTACATCGCAAATCGCCTGCTTACTGCTTATCAGAATTTTCTGATTCCCTACAAGCTATCGGAGTACCATAGCGGCTACCGTGCGTTCTCGAAAGAAGTATTAGAGAAACTACCACTGGCAGAAAACTCAGATGATTTTATATTCGATAACCAGATGTTAGTGCAGGTTATCGTAAATGGATTTTCTATGGGAGAGTTGAGTTGTCCGACTCGTTACATGCCGGATTCTTCATCGATTAGCCTGATGCGCTCAATAAAGTATGGTCTCGGTGTACTCTCCACTACTCTGGAGTACAAGTTCAGCCAAATCGGTCTCAAGAAAAGTGCAAGGTTTCCCCGAGGCAAGCCTCGTGCGGCCGACTAACCCGTCAATCCATGCAGGACTAATCGTAGGGCTGATACTTGGCAGCCTGCTAATTTTCGGCGGTGTTGGTGATCATGAACTCTTGAATTGGGATGATCGCAGCTACGTCGCCAACAACCCCTGGGTAACCAACCCGAACCTTAGCAATACCATTGAAATGTTTAGCCAGGTACGGATGTCTAATTGGCATCCTCTTACCTGGTTAAGCTTTGTGCCGGAGTACGCAGCCTGCGGTGATGCTGCCATCTGCTATAAGATTACCAATGCGATCCTGCACGGATTGAATTCCTATTTAGTGGTAGTGCTTGCCGCGTTAGTTTTCGGAGTTATCGGTGCCAATGGCTGGTGGCCCGATGCTGAAAACGTGATTTACAGCTACAGTCAACGCCAATGGGCAGCTCTAATCAGTGGGCTGTTGTTTCTGGTGCATCCTCAGCATGTGGAATCCGTAACCTGGGTGGCAGAGCGTAAAGATTTGCTTTGTGGTCTGTTCTATTTCCTGGCCCTGATTTCCTACTGTCAAGAACGCAGCGATAGTTACTGGCGCAACTACGGTTTACCGATGCTGTTTTTCGTCCTCGCAGCAATGTCAAAGTCTATGGCGGTAAGCCTGCCGGCAATTCTAATCGTCTTGGATATGTTTCTCTTACACCCCAAAAGGTTGTGGAAGGATCAAGATACTGGCTTCGCCGTCAAAGTTCTTGTTGTCGAGAAGATTCCCTTCGTTGTTATTACTTTGGGTTTGATGCTGTTAACTCTGCAGTCGCAATCAGCAGACAAGCTGGAGCCGCAATCACTTTCTGACACCCTGGCTCTGTGTCTGGCAGGTCTGCAACACTATATCTTGTCATTCGTGTTGCCCTGGGGTTTTGTGCCTTTCTACCCTGAGGAAATAGTCGATGGGAATGTGCTGAACACTCTTCCATTACTCGCAATACTGGTTATTGGAGCTGTCTTATTGGGTCGATATGGAAGTTTTTCTCGACTGGTGTTAACTGCTCTGTTTTGCAGTTTCTTTCTGATAACTATCGCGCCAGTGATTGGCATCGTTAAGGTCGGTGAGCAGGCCTACGCCGATCGCTATTCTTATATTCCCATGCTCGGTTTTTACCTGTTGACTGGTTGGGTGCTCGTTCAAGGCTTGCAAAAGTCCTGGCGACTCTTTACGCCAGCTTTTTTGCTGGCAATTGGAGTGTTAGCCGGACAGTCCTTCGCCTACAAAAATACATGGCAAAGTGATTTAGTATTTTGGTCGACGGTGGTGAAAAACTATCCTGATGTGGCCGCAACGCCGCTGGACAATCTCGCTAATAGCCACACAGCGTTGGCTTCCTATCAACAAGCTATCGAACTGTATGAGCGTTCTC
>JAKSCP010000056.1 GCA_022360535.1 Pseudomonadales bacterium
ACTATCTGGAACGTTGGCCGCTACTGCTTCTTATCATTGCGGGTGCGATTGTTGTTGGTGTCTTTTCGGGCATCTATCCGGCATTCGCCTTGTCGTCATTTAAGCCGATTGATGCGCTAAAAGGTAACGACTCGATGCCGGGATCAAGCAGCTCCTGGTTGCGTCAGGCATTGGTAGTCTTCCAGTTCTCGATATCGGTCGTTTTGATCATTGTTGCCCTCATTGCCCAGCGCCAGCTTGATTACATGCTGTCAGTCGATATGGGTTTTGATAAAGAACAAACACTAGTGATTAACGGTCGCAATAGCGATGTTTTTCGAGATCAATATGATGCCTTCAAAGACTCAATTCAGAGTCTATACGGGGTAAGCCAGGTGACTATGTCTTCGACAGTCCCGGGGCGGCGCTTTGACACTAATGTTGCTTCTCGCCAGCGTGGAATGAATGAAGACGGTCAGACTTTTTACTACCTTATGGTGGACCATGACTTTATTGATACTTATGACCTGAATGTGGTTGCAGGGCGAGGATTCTCCCGGGAAATGGGCTCTGATGAAACCAGTGCTTTTATACTCAATGAGTCCGCCTACCGGGCACTGGGGTGGAACAGTGCAGACGAGCCTATTGGGCAGGAAGTGACCAGGCAATTTGGTGATCCACGCAACGTCATTGGGGTGGTTGAAGATTTCAATTTTCAGTCTCTGCAGTATGAGATAGAACCGCTTATACTCGGCATGGACGCATCCTCCCATGTATACGCATCGATTAAGATGTCGGTTGCGGACATCGGAAATACGGTGTCTGAAATTGAGCGCGTGTGGGAGACTTATTCTCCCGGTCGACCGTTCGAGTTCTTCTTTCTGGATGAAGACTTCGATAGTCAGTATCGGTCTGAGATTCGTATCAGCCGCCTGCTGACGGTATTTACATTTCTGGCCATCGGCATCGCCTGCATGGGCCTGTTTGCTCTGGCCTCTTTTGTGACGCACCGACGAAGAAAGGAGATTGCCGTGAGAAAAGTGCTTGGCGCTTCCACCTCTTCCATTATCACCATGCTCTCCTACACCTTTACAAAACCTGTGCTGGTGGCGGCATGTATAGCAGTTCCGGTCTCCTGGTATGTGGGGGTTCAATGGCTACAGTCCTTTGCTGCCCGAATATCCATTAACTGGGATATATTCTTCATTGCTACGGCGCTCGCACTGAGCGTGGCCTTGCTCACCGTTATCTGGCAGGCATTCAAAGCAGCCCAGGGGAGCCCGAGCATTTCACTTCGTTCTGAATAGTAATCTTCGCTCTTTTTGGGGATACCAGTTTTGGTGATGAGCAATAGAGGGGCAGGAACAAAGGGTTTGTTGTTGCTCAAACGTCGTTGTCGCTTTCCAGATTGGATATCCAGACTGTTTGATAAGGTCGCAGAGTCAGTTGTTGTGCCAGATCCTGGTAATTTTCTTCAGAGATTAAATCCCGCCATTCGTCCGTAGTAATGAGATTGATATCTGACAGATTGATAGTCTGTGGTTTATTGGTGACATTGCTCAGGCAGAAGATGCTCTGATTACGATTGATACTCTGGCGCCAGAAGGCGAAGACTTCCGTGCCGAGGTGCAGGGTAAACTGTGTGGCGTTGGGGTGAAAAGCGGGTTGCCGCCGCCGAATCTTGATTAGCCGTTTCAATTCGGCGAACACTCTGCCATGCATACCCGTCGCATCATTGATCGCGCTTTCAAGTTCCTGGTGGTCCCAGATGTGGCGGTTAATGGAGCGATTGCGGCCTGTGTGTTCCAGTCTTTTGTGGTCATTGCGTGAAGCAAACAGACTTTGGATGTAGAAAGCCGGGATGCCTTCCAGTCCCAACATGATCGCATGGGCGCAGATAAAACGATCGAAAGCGAAGCTGTCTTCGCCGCCGTGCAAGGTGCCTTTTAAAAGGTCGAACAAGGCAATATTCAGTTCATAAGGTTTGTCATACCCTTCACGGGCTCTGCGCAGGGTGACCCGCCCGCCAAAATCGACTGCCGCCTGCACCAGGCTGTTACGTTCCTGGTCGCTTAACAGGCCATCCAATGGACGCAGACCGATTCCATCATGGGACGCGATAAAGTTCAGATAGGTGGTGCCCGATTGGGCAGGTGGCATACTCATCATCCAGGTTTTAAGGTGCCGACAATTGCCGCTTAGCAGGGTGAACACCAACAACGGTGGCAGAGAAAAGTTGTAAATGACGTGGGCTTCGTTGGCATTACCGAAATAAGTGAGATTTTCACGATTCGGCACATTGTTTTCACAGATAATCACAGCTTCAGGTGAATGGTGCTCGATGAGTGTGCGCAACAACTTGATGATCTCGTGAGTCTGCTGCAGATGAATGCAGGATGTACCTGCTTCTTTCCAGAGAAATGGCACGGCATCCATACGAAACAGGGTGACGCCATGGTTGAGGTATTCTCTGATAATGCGGACGAACTCCACCAGCACTCGAGGGTTTTTGAAGTTCAGATCTACCTGATCTTCACTGAAGGTACACCAGATATGTTTGGTGCCATCCGCTGTGGCAACTTCGCTGAGCAGGGAAGAGTTTCTTGGTCTGACCACGGCGCTGTAGTCAAGAGTGGGATTCGCCTCAACGAAATAGTCTTTGCCCGGGTCTACCTGCTTCTTGAAATTATCAAACCAGAGACTGCGGCTGGACATATGGTTGATGACCAGATCCGCCATCAGTTTGTAGTCTTTGCTGATGGCTTCGATGTCCTCCCAGTCTCCCAGAGCAGGATTGACGGACAGGTAGTCCATCACCGCAAAGCCATCATCAGAACTAAAGGGGAAAAACGGAAGGATGTGGACCGTCTCTATGCAGTCCTTGAGATGTTTGTTGAGAAATTCATGCAACGAGTGAAGAGGTAGCGTATTGTCCCGCAAGACTGTATTGCCATAGGTGATCAGGATCGTGTCCCGTTCATCCCAGTTATTGTGGTGAGGAAGAGGGCGCTGTGCATTGCGGCCCATGCTGATCTCAGCCTGCAACTCTTTGGCCAATGGCGCATTAGCTTGTTCGGGATAAATGACGGCCAGATGTTCCAGTATGCGCCGTTCGAGTTCCTTCTCCAGTTCTTGCTGCATCGAATTTCTTTATGTGTGCTCTTGATGGTCGAGTTCAACTGCCTCGTTCAGTTGCTCTAGGATATCAGGAATAGCGCTGATTACCCGATTCCAGCTTGGGATAAAGGGTTTGTCCATGGGTTTGTCGAGGAAGTGGTCGCCTGCTTCCATGATGTTGCTGGCAAACAGTTCTACGGATTCTTCCTCTGTGTGACGGTCATAGCTCAGACCATTGATCACCGCATCGTTTTGATAGGAATCGATGAAGTCCAGGGCGATGCGATAGTAAGTGGCCTTGATGCTGCGAAACTTTTCCGGTGAAAAGACTTCGCCGTTAGTGGCAAGTTTGCGGAACAAGGCTTTGGCAATATCGACACTCATGCGTGAGAGTCCCTTGTTTCTGTCGTCATGGGAAAGGTCCTGGTGTTTATGATCGTAGATGTCGGCGATATCCACCTGGCACAGCCGATTGGTTGAATAGTTACGCTTCATCTCTGACAACACGCCGACTTCCAAACCCCAGTCGCTGGGGATGCGCAGGTCATTGATCACAGAGGCTCGCATGGAAAATTCGCCAGCCAGCGGGTAGCGAAAACTGTCCAGATAATCCAGAAG
>JAKSCP010000139.1 GCA_022360535.1 Pseudomonadales bacterium
ACTATCTGGAAACAGGCCTTGAACCAATTTCAACGCCACTTTCGATTCGCAGAAAGATAATCCAGGAACATTTAAAAAAATTGCACCGATTCTATGGCAAAGTGAAGGGCGTATGGTACGCTCGTAAACACGTTGCCGGTTATGTCCGTGAATTGCCTGCCGCCAGAGAATTTCTTCAGAAATTCAATTCGGTGGATTTCGGTGCAGAACAACAACAACTAATCCAAATCTACTTTGAAGATCTGATGATTCAAGGTGAGGGAGCAATCGCCGCATGAACAAGCTGGACGAATCTGCCATATATTCAAACTATTCCTATACCGATCAACGCGACAGTTTTTCTCAACAGGCAAATCAAGCGACACAGACAACTCAAGAGAGCACTCTACGTTCCGAAGTTGAAAAATCACTTCTACGGTATTTCCAGCATCTGGAAAATGAACCGGTAACTGATTTGCATCAAATGGTGATGTCCGAAGTTGAAGCACCCTTGTTAGAAGCTGTAATGCGCTACACAGGCAACAATCAGAGCAAAGCATCGATCATGCTGGGTCTGAATCGCGGAACCTTGCGCACAAAATTAAAGAACTACGGGATGCTATAGCTAGCAGCATTCATCGCGAAGAACTTATGAACTCAGGTAACTCTGTTGCCGTGCGTCGTGCGCTTATTAGCGTCTCCGACAAGACCGGTATAGCGGCATTTGCCCAGGCATTGCGCCAACTCAACATCGAAATTCTCTCCACCGGCGGTACCTACAAGCTACTCACCAGCGAAGGCATACCCGCTATAGAAATCTCCGACTACACCGGCTTTCCCGAGATGATGGATGGTCGGGTAAAAACCCTCCACCCCAGGGTACACGGCGGCATTCTGGCCAGACGGGATCGCGATCAGGAGGTCATGGAACAGCACGATATCCCCCCAATCGACCTGGTCGTGGTAAACCTCTACCCCTTCGAAGCGACGGTGGCCAACCCCGACTGCGACCTGCCTACGGCAATCGAGAATATCGATATTGGTGGACCGACCATGCTACGGGCAGCAGCGAAGAACAATCAATTCGTCGCCGTTGTGGTGAATCCCTCAGATTACGACGGGGTGCTTGAACAATTGCAGGCAAATGACTGTTGTCTCGATCAGGAAACTCGCTTCAATCTGGCAGTAAAGACCTTCGAGCACACAGCTAACTATGACGGCGCCATCGCCAACTATCTAGGCGCACGTTTGGATGCAGGCGACGAACCCGCCGAGTTCTCACGCACCTTCAATACCCAATTCATCAAAAGTCAGGACATGCGCTACGGCGAGAATCCGCACCAGAAAGCAGCTTTCTATACCGAAAAAGAACCTGAAGAGGCGAGCATCAGCACGGCGGTACAACACCAAGGCAAAGAACTGTCCTATAACAATATTGCCGACACCGATGCGGCACTGGAATGCGTCAAGTGTTTCGACGAGCCTGCCTGTGTCATTGTTAAACACGCTAACCCCTGCGGCGTTGCCATCGCTGACGACATTAAAAGTGCTTACGAATTAGCCTTCCAGACAGACCCGACCTCAGCGTTTGGCGGCATACTCGCCTTTAACCGGGAATTGGATGCAGCCACAGCGAAAAGCATTGTGGAGAAACAGTTTTCCGAAGTGATCATCGCGCCAACGGTCTCCGACGAAGCGCTGACGGTCACGGCGGAAAAGAAAAATGTTCGCGTCTTGAGTTGCGGTCAATGGGACGATAATCGCCAAGCCGCGCTGGACTACAAAAGAGTCAACGGCGGGCTGTTGGTGCAGGATCGGGACATTCATGAAATTGCCGAGTCCGATCTGAAGATCGTCAGCAAGCGACAGCCTTCGGCAGATGAGCTGCGTGATCTGATGTTTGCCTGGAATGTGTGCCAATACGTCAAATCCAACGCCATTATCTATTGCAAGAATAACCAGACTATTGGCATAGGAGCCGGCCAGATGAGCCGGGTCTATAGCGCCAAGATCGCTGGTATTAAAGCAGCAGATGAAAATTTGGAAGTGAAAGGCTCCGTCATGGCGTCCGATGCGTTCTTTCCCTTCCGAGATGGCATCGATGCCGCTGCAGAAGCAGGTATCACTGCGGTGATTCAACCTGGAGGCAGTATGCGCGATGAAGAAGTCATCGCAGCCGCTGATGATGCCGGTATGGCCATGGTGTTCACCGGCATTCGCCACTTCAGACACTAAGGCCCAGTGCATTAAACCTCCAAAATGGTCTATTTGTCCGGGCTCTTCGTTGTTGGCTTTCTCGGATTATCACCTACTGTGTGCAGGCTCAAATCCTGGAGCGACCGCCATGGATGGCGGAAGTGCAGAAAATGCAGGAGCAATTTTCTGCCCCGACGCGGCGATCCCGACCAACTATCCTCATTTTTCATGAGACTGCTAATATCGGGATACTTTTCGAATCACTTATTCAAAACAATTGAAGTCTTATGAAAATTTTAATTATTGGCAGCGGCGGCCGCGAACATGCATTAGCCTGGCGCTGCGCTCAGTCCGAGACTGTTGAAAAAGTCTACGTTGCTCCTGGTAATGCCGGAACCGCAACAGAGTCAGGCCTGGAGAACGTGGCCATTGATGTCATGGACTTCCCTGCCCTGGCTGAATTTGCTGCGAGCAACGCCATTGCTCTCACTATCGTAGGTCCGGAAGCGCCTTTGGTGGATGGCATCGTGGACTATTTCCAGGAACGCAACCTGGCGTGTTTTGGCCCCAGCAAAGGTGCTGCCCAGCTGGAAGGATCAAAAGCCTTCACCAAAGACTTTCTCGCCCGCCATAAAATCCCAACCGCCGCCTATCAAACATTTACCGATACCGAATCTGCGATCAGCTACATTAAGGAAAATGGCGCACCCATCGTGGTGAAAGCCGATGGTTTGGCTGCAGGTAAGGGGGTGATAGTTGCCCAGAGTGAAGACGAAGCCATCGCCGCTGTCGAGGACATGTTGGCAGGCAATAAATTTGGCGATGCGGGACACCGGGTTGTCATCGAAGGTTTTCTGTCTGGCGAAGAAGCCAGCTTTATTGCCATGGTAGACGGAGAAAACGTCCTGCCAATGGCCACCTCTCAGGATCACAAGGCCCGTGACAATGGCGACCAAGGCCCTAACACTGGTGGTATGGGTGCTTATTCTCCGGCGCCTGTAGTGACTGACGAAGTCTACTCTCGCATCATGGATCAGGTGATCCTGCCAACTGTGAGAGGCATGGCCACTGACGGCCATCCATACACCGGGTTTCTCTATGCTGGTTTGATGATTTCAGAACAGGGTGAGCCCAGCGTGGTGGAATTCAATTGCCGCTTCGGCGATCCGGAAGCGCAACCAGTCATGCTTAGACTGCAATCGGACCTCCCTGCTCTCTGCCAGGCAGCTCTCGACAAATCCCTCGATCAGCAGTCTGCGCAATGGGACCCACGTCCCGCTGTTGGTGTGGTGCTGGCTGCTGGCGGTTATCCGGAATCCTATGCAAAGGGAAAGGTAATAGAGGGCTTGGATCAGCTCTCGGGCGCAGACTCGAAAGTATTCCATGCCGGGACCAAACTGGATGGCGATAAGGTCGTCACCAATGGCGGCCGGGTGCTTTGCGCCACCGCATTAGGAAGTTCTGTCTCCGCCGCCCAGGCGGCAGCTTATGAACTGGTTAATTCCATTCATTGGGACAATGTGTATTTCCGTACAGATATTGCCTACCGCGCCATTGCGCGGGAAAATGACTAAATGTCCCGCACACCACTGAATCTCATTGATCAGTGCCTGGTTCAATTCGATCAGGCCTTACGCACCTGTGTGCCTGGCTCCAGTCACGCACAGCGAACCAGCCCTGCCGAGCCCATCGATGACTCCGAACTCACCGAATCAGAACGTAAACATGCGGCCGGCTTAATGCGCATAAATCACACTGGTGAAGTCTGCGCGCAAGCACTTTATGCAGGACAGGCCAGTACCGCCAAGCTGGGTGAAGTCCGAGAGTCGATGGAACAGGCGGCAGCAGAGGAAGTGGACCATCTCGCCTGGTGCGAATCGCGCCTGGCGGAATTGGACAGCCAACCCAGTATTCTCAACCCGTTTTTCTATAGCCTCTCTTTCGGCATGGGCGCCCTGGCTGGGCTGGCTGGTGATCGCTGGAGTCTGGGTTTCGTTGCGGAGACCGAACGTCAGGTGTGTGAGCACCTGGAAGATCATTTACAGCAATTGCCGGAGCAGGATGATCGCAGCAAGGCAGTGTTGGAACAGATGATTGTCGACGAAAAGCAACACGGCGAAACGGCAAAAGCAGCTGGGGGAGCTGATCTACCTGTACCTCTGCGGCAGGCCATGACTGCCTTGTCCCAAGTGATGAAAAAAACAACCTACCGTCTATAAAGCATCCTGCTTTACCGCGTCATAGTAGTGGTTTTCTCCAGCGTCGCTGTACTCTCGCAACACGCTCATTCCATTCTCGGCGAGAATTTCTCGATACCGCTCTCCACCTATCGCAATCGACTCTCTGCCAGTGAGAAGATCATCCCATTGGCAACGCTGTGTGGGCGAAGTAAACAGGAATCGCCCACCGGGTACGATTCGCGCCAATACCCGATTAAGTGTCATGACTTGATCTTCCTCACTCAAAAGAAACATCAATCCCCAGGCCAGCACACCATCGAATTTCCTATGAAAGAAATCTGAGTCGACTACAGATTCACAAGCAACTTCCGCGTCAGGCAAGTTTTTGCCGTATTGCTGCAGCAGTGTTGGAGAAGCATCTATGGCATACACTTGCAGACCACGTTCCTGAAGCAGCAAGCCCAGTGGCAGTCCGTGCCCGCAACCTATATCCAGCACCGAATCCCCTTCATTGAAGTGATCGGCCCAGGCTTTTACTTCAGCGACACCAACTTCTCTCCGCTCAGATTGCATAAAGAGAGAGGCAATATCTTCATAACTGGTATCTGCCGAAGACATGCTGACTGCTTAAACTATTTCGTAGTCGTGGGTAACTTTGACTCCGGCATTTTTGAGCATGATTGAAGCCGAACAATACTTGTCCGCTGAAAGCTCAATCGCTCTCTCGACTTGCTTCTCGCTCAAATCATTGCCTGATATTTTAAAATGCAAATGAATGGACTCGAAGATAGCAGGAGTAGCATCTACACGTTTGGCTTCAATCTCCGCTTCACAACTAGTGATATCCTGCCGCGCTTTCTTGAGAATAGTAACCACGTCATAGGAAGAACAGCTTCCGACGCTCAAAGCCATGAGCTCCATCGGGCGCATGCCGAGATTTCTGCCTCCACTTTCTGGGGCCCCGTCCAACACAATGCCATGGCCGGTGCCTGACTCACCAACGAACATGACATTTTCCACCCACTTAATTCGACCATTCATAGCATTACTCACTACTTTCTACGATTTTCTCGTATCACGACTATATTAATTTCGGCTCTCCAGTAAAGCTGGAAAGCGTTGCAACCGATACCTCTATACAGGGATGCGGCAGGCTAAGGTAGCACATTCACACTCTCTGCAGGACAGGGAATTAGCAGGTTTCCGAGCAGTCTGAAACTCTGGCAATCCGCCATTTAGTGTGACCCGCATCTCACAATCAAGGTAAAAATGTGATATACATTTGCCAGAAAGTTAAGGAGCAACACCTATGGCGCTCATGGCCATTACGCCTCACATCGAAGATTTAGATAACTTCCTCTCCCATTGCCATCGGAAGCGTTACCCAAATCGTGCCACTATCATCTATGAAGGTGATCAGTGCGATACGCTGTACTACATCATTAAGGGTTCAGTTTCTGTAATTCTGGAAGATGATGATGGCAAGGAAGTAGTGATTGCCTATTTGAATCCCGGCGACTTCTTCGGCGAGATGGGCTTGTTTGAACAAGCAGAAGAACGCAGCGCCTGGTGTCGTGCCCGAACCGCCTGTGAGATAGCGGAAATCAGCTATACCAATTTCAATACCTATATCCGTTCTCATCCGGAGATTGTTTTTACCATCGGCCAGCAAATGGCCCATCGTCTCCGCAACACCACCCGTAAAGTTGGCGACCTTGCCTTCTACGATGTAACAGGTCGAATCGCCCGCACGCTGATCGAACTCAGCAAAGAACCCGATGCTATGACTCATCCCGACGGCATGCAGATCAAGATCACCCGTCAGGAAATTGGACGTATCGTGAATTGTTCGCGGGAGATGGCGGGAAGAGTGCTAAAAACCCTTGAAGAGCAGGATCTGATTTCTGTTTCGGGTAAGACTATTGTCGTGCACGGCACACGGTAAACGAAATCTAAGTCACATCATCGGTACTTAAACTTTAGTTTTTGCCTTTCCACTAGACTGAAAGCTTCTTCGAAGCGAGGGTGCTCTGGGGCGACCACAGCGCACTCTAAGTTACAGTAACAACATGGCCCAGGTAAAAATCACTAACGCCAGCGAAATGAACACCGCTGCTGAACCAATGTCTTTGGCTACCCGTGACAGTTCGTGGTAGTCCTTCCCTACTCGATCCACCACTGTTTCGATTCCGGTATTGAGTAGCTCCACTACGATTACAAACACGAGACAAGCAACCAGCAAAACCTTCTCTACTGGTGTTTCACCCAGCCACAATCCCAGTGGTGCCATTACGATGAAAGCGCCAATTTCCATGCGCACCGCTTCTTCATTTTTAAAAGCTGCTTTGATACCGGCAGCAGAATAGCCAGTGGCTGCGATCAGCCGCGACAGCCCTTTCTTGGGAGGCGGGGGAGACAGGGTTTCAGGATCTTTGGTATCAGCCATACTGGGCAAACAATTCCTCTAGCTTCTCTCCAGGCTGGTCGGCACGCATAAATGACTCGCCCACCAGGAACCCAAAGATACCATTATCAATCATCAACGAAACATCCGCTGGGTTGTGAATCCCACTCTCGGTGATGATCGACTTGCTATCAGGAATATGTTTTGCCAGCTCCAACGTAGTATCGAGAGAAGTTTCGAATGAATGCAAATCTCGATTGTTGATGCCGATCAGGTCCGTATCCAGTTGCAGTGCTTTTTCTAACTCATCACGATTGTGAACTTCCACCAATATATCGATAGAAATTTCATTCGCATAAGCCGCAAGCTCGATTAATTGTGAATGTTGCAAGGCTGCAACAATTAGCAGAATACAATCTGCGCCGAGAACCCGAGACTCGGCTATCTGATAGGGATCGATAATGAAGTCTTTACGAATTACCGGAAGGTTGCAGGCACTCCTGGCCGCCACTAGATAGCCATCTGCACCCTGAAAGTAATCCCGGTCAGTCAAGATAGAAAGACAGGTGGCGCCATGGTCAGCATAATCCTGAGCATGATGAGCGGGGTGGAAATCTTCGCGGATCAGCCCTTTGGAAGGCGATGCCTTTTTGATTTCTGCGATAACTGCGGGTTTCTTTTGTGCAATTCTGGACTCGATCGCTGCTGCGAATCCACGGGTAGGACTACTCTCGGAAAGCCGGGATTCTAACTCGTCCAGGCTAACGTGAAACCTGGCCTCACTGACTTCCTCAGCCTTGCGCGCAATGATTTGATCCAGGATCGACGCTGCCATCAGACTACTCATTGAACTGAGATGTAAAGCTGACCAGCTCATCCAGCTTTTCCAGCGCCGCACCAGATTCCAGAATAGCTCTGGCCTGCTGCACTCCCGCGTTCAGATCCTCAGCCAGGCCAGCAACATAGATCGCAGCCCCGGAGTTGAGCGCCACAATGTCGCTGGCAGCCTGGTTCTCGTTGGCCAGCGCCGCCTTGAGCATCGCCAGGCTTTCCCTGGCCGAATCGATTTGTAGCGAACTGAAATCTGCATGACCAGATACACCAAAATCTTCCGGATTGACTGTGTACTGCGAAATCTCACCCTCTTTCAGCTCACCTATCTGCGTCGGCGCAGCAAGACTTATCTCGTCCAGCCCATCATCCGCAGCAACCACCAGCACATGTTCGCTCCCCAGAGATTTCAGAACTTCCAGGACTATAGGTATCCACGCCGCATCGAAGATGCCCATCACCTGGTTGGGGGCGCTGGCAGGATTGGTTAACGGACCGAGCAAATTAAAAACAGTTCGCACACCAATTTCTTTACGTGCAGTGATCACATGCTTCATGGCACTGTGATGTGCGGGAGCAAACATAAATCCAACCCCCACTTCTTCGATCGTGGTTGCCACTTGAGCCGGATCAAGCGCCAGATTTACGCCCGCTGCTTCCAGCACATCTGCGCTGCCACTCTTGCTGGTGGCACCGCGATTGCCGTGTTTAGCAACCCTGGCGCCTGATGCCGCAGCAACAATTGCAGACGCGGTAGATACATTGAATTTATTGGAACCGCTGCCGCCGGTCCCACAGGTATCCACCAGATGATCTTTGTTTGCCACTTCCACTTTTGTGGACAGCTCTCGCATGACCGTTGCGCCACCGAGTAACTCGGCTGGCTTTACCCCTTTCATTTGCAAGCCAACAAGAAATGCCGCATTTTGCGCATCCGTTGTCTCACCGCCCATGATGTCGCGCATGACCGCAATCATCTCTTCGGTATTGAGATCGTCTCGACTAGTGACTTTTTTGATTGCACTAACGATATCCACTTGATGTTTCTCCTGCTTGCTCAAACGTTTTGCAAAAAGTTACGCAATAATTGATGGCCGTGTTCGCTAAGAATGGATTCAGGATGGAATTGCACGCCTTCTACTGGCAACTCCTTATGCCGCACTCCCATTATTTCCTCACGATTGCCTGACTCGTCTTCGGTCCAGGCAGTGACTTCCAGACAATCTGGCAAAGTTCCCTGATCGATCACCAGGGAGTGGTAGCGAGTTGCGGTAAACGGTTCCACGATACCATTGAACACCCCTTTCCCATCGTGCCGGATCGCAGACATCTTGCCGTGCATGACCTTGCCAGCCCGCACGATACTGCCACCGAATGCCTGACCGATACTCTGATGACCAAGACAGATGCCCAGCAGGGGGATTTTGCCTGCGAATCGTTCCACTACAGAAAGTGATATTCCAGCTTCGTTCGGAGTGCAGGGGCCCGGGGAAAGAACGATGTGGTCAGGCGCCTTCTCTGCTATCTCATCCAGGCTGATAGCATCATTGCGATACACTTCTACCTCAGCATCCAGCTCGCCAAGATACTGCACCACGTTATAAGTGAAGGAATCATAATTATCGATCATCAAAAGCATTGTGTGACCAGCCTCGAAGCCGCAATATCTCTGCGGTTGTAGTGCCTGTGAGCGCCCGTGTACAAAAACGCGCCAATCATAGCAGCCAAGCCCAATTCTGTCTTGGCAGCGAAACTGATCCCATACAGGCGTGAGTACGTAACTCCAGCACAAGAATTAGGAATCTCATCAGATAACGCGCAATGACAGCAATCAATATAGTCTGGTTCAGACAGGACCTGAGACTAAAGGACAATCCTGCCCTGGTGGCGGCAGCACAGAACGGTTTAGTACTCCCGATCTATATTCTTGATGATGAGAACTCAGGAAACTGGAAGATGGGAGCAGCCAGCCGCTGGTGGTTGCACCAGTCTCTCACCGAATTAGATAAATCCCTGGGCCACAACTTATGGATACTCGCTGGCGACCCACGCCAGTTACTTCCGGAACTGGCACAAACACACAAGGCGGAAGCCGTGTATTGGAATCGCTGTTATGAGCCCTGGCGTACCGAACGTGACCGAAAAATAAAATCCACGCTGGAAGCAGCCGGAACACCAGCCAAGAGTTTTAATGGCAGCCTGCTTTGGGAGCCCTGGCAAAATCTGAAAACCGACGGCACCCCCTATAAAGTTTTTACGCCCTTTTATCGAAACGGTATCGCCGGTGGGGTCGATTCCCACAGTGTGATTTCAGAGCAAGCGCCACTGAAGCTAGTGGACTGCCAGCAGACGGATGACAAGCTCGCTAAACTGGATTTGATGCCATCAATACCCTGGTATGCAGGATTCACCGAACACTTCAATCCTGGTGAGGTCGGTGCTGAAGACAAGCTGCAGCGCTTCATCGAAACTGGCATCAGCAACTACAAAGCCGGTCGGGATTATCCTGCACTCAATAATGTCTCGCGGCTCTCCCCCCATTTGCACTTTGGTGAAATCTCACCGCACCGGATCTGGAACGAGGCGGAGTCGGCAGCCCAATTCGATGGGGCAGCCGTCCAGGCGGAACATTTTCAGCGGGAGCTTGCATGGCGTGAGTTTTCCTATTCACTGCTCTACCACTTCCCTACCCTGACCGAGGACAACCTGAACCCACGGTTCGACGAATTTCCCTGGCATCATGACGATGAACTGCTGCAGCAGTGGCAGCGCGGAGAAACAGGCTATCCCCTGGTGGATGCTGGCATGCGGGAGTTGTGGGCCACTGGCTACATGCACAATCGCGTGCGCATGGTGGTGGGGTCGTTCCTGGTAAAAAATTTACTGCAGCACTGGCACACAGGAGCTCACTGGTTCTGGGACTGCCTGTTGGACGCCGACCTGCCTAACAATACCTGTAGCTGGCAGTGGGTCGCAGGATGCGGTGCCGATGCCGCGCCCTACTTCCGAGTATTTAACCCCATTACTCAGTCGCAGAAATTTGAAGCCGAAGCCTATATCAGACGTTATGTGCCAGAGCTGGCAAAACTGCCGGATAAGTATATTCACGAACCCTCTAAGGCACCCGGTGTTGAACTCGCCGCTGCGAATGTTGAACTTGGCAAGAATTACCCGCAACCTATCGTCGACCTGAAAGCATCGCGGGAGCGCGCTCTGAGCGCTTACCAGACTATCAAAGCCTAAGCCTAAACTAAGTATCAGGAATCTAACCAGGATAATTACTCGACGACCAGAGATTGGCCTGCCATCTGCACTGCACGCACTATGGCGCGTGCCTTGTTTTGGGTCTCTTCCCATTCCTTGTCTGGTTGAGAATCAGCGACGATGCCGGCTCCAGCCTGCACATAAAGAGTGTCATCTTTAATCACTGCGGTGCGAATCGCGATAGCCATATCCATGTTGTCATTCCAGGACAAATACCCCATGGCGCCACCGTAGATGCCACGCTTGTCTGGTTCCAATTCATCGATGATTTCCATGGCCCGCACTTTCGGTGCACCGCTTAAGGTGCCAACCGGTAATGTCGATCGCAAGACATCCAGCGCTGTCTTGTCATCGCTGATGTCACTTTCGACGATGGAGGCGATATGCATAACGTGGGAGTAGCGCTCGACAAACATTTTGCGAGGCACGTGCACCGAACCGATTTTTGGAACCCGACCTGAGTCATTGCGGCTTAGGTCAATTAGCATCAAGTGTTCGGCAATTTCCTTTTCATCGGCCAACAGTTCCTGTTCCAGCGCCTGATCTTCTTCCTCAGTAGATCCCCGCTTGCGAGTGCCAGCCAGCGGCCGAACAGTTATCTTTCCAGCCTCAACACGGGCCAAAATTTCTGGAGACGCACTCACTACATGATGGTCGCCCATGTCAAAAAACACCATATAAGGGGAAGGATTGAGATAGCGTAATGCGCGATACACCTGAATCGGATCCCCATCAAACTTCACTGACATCCGTTGCGCCAGGACCACCTGCATGACATCACCGGCAACGATGTAGTCCTTGATTCGATCCACTGCCGCTTTATAGTCCTGCTCACTGAAGTAATGAGTGAAGTCCTGCTCAGAAATAGCGACATTTTTTTGGTGGGCGGGAATTTGCACCGGCTGCTGCAGCTTCGCTGAGAGTTCATCCAGGCGACTTTGCGCTTTGTCATAGGACGCTTCTTGAGCAGGGTCGACATTGATGACAAAAGAGATAGTGCCGCGCAAGTTGTCGAACACCACCACTTCTTCAGACACCATCAACAAAATATCCGGCGTGCCAATAACATCCTGACCTTTTGCCTCACCAATACTGGTCTCCACATAACGCACCGTGTCATAGGCAAAGTAGCCCACCAGGCCACCAGTAAATCGCTGCTCCTGAGAGACCGGGGCAACGCGATAGCGCGACTTGAACTCGGTGACGAACTGAAAGGGATCCTCGGTTTCGACTTGCTCTACTACTTCTCCGTTCGTTTCAACACTCACTGCATTGCCGGAAACCCGGATGATGGTATTACTGGGTAAACCGATAATGGAGAAGCGACCCCATTTCTCCCCACCCTGCACGGATTCGAAGAAATAGCTGTGCTTGCCTTTGCCTAACTTGAGATAGGTGCTGAGAGGTGTTTCCGTGTCCGCCAGCACTTCACGCACCACGGGGATGCGGTTGTAGCCCTGCTCAACCAATTGCTGAAATTGTTCGGGGGTCATGGCCGACAAAGAGGAAGCCTCAGTGGTTTTCCCCGGCTGCCTGTCCAAGCTGGGCACGCATGGCGTCGATAGTTTCCCGATAGTCTGCACTGTTAAAAATGGCGGACCCGGCTACGAACATATCGGCTCCGGCAGCGGCGATTTCCTTTATGTTATCGATCCCTACACCACCATCTACTTCGAGACGGATGGAGTAACCACTGGCATCGATCAGTTGGCGGACCTTCTGCAGCTTCTTGAGTGTCGACGGGATGAACTTCTGGCCACCAAAACCAGGATTCACCGACATCAGCAGAATCACATCGATCTTGTCCATTACGAATTCCAGGCAATCGATGGGAGTTGCCGGGTTGAATACCAGACCCGATTTGCAACCTTGATCTCTGACCAGTTGCAGAGAACGATCAATATGCTGGGTCGCTTCCGGATGGAAGCTGATGTAACTGGCACCGGCCTTGGCGAAATCCAGAATCAATTGATCTACCGGTGTCACCATCAAGTGCACATCAATTGGCGCCGTGATGTTATGGTTGCGCAGCGCCTGACACACCATGGGACCGATGGTGAGATTGGGCACATAGTGATTATCCATCACATCAAAATGGATCACGTCAGCACCGGCATCCAGCACCGCATTCACTTCTTCCCCAAGGCGGGCGAAATCAGCCGAGAGAATGGAAGGTGCAATCAAGTAATCTGTCATAGCGCGCCTCAGATCGGTATGAGATCAGTGAGAGATCGGAGTGGCGGCTATTCTACAGAGAATGAGGGGGCTTGTCCTGACGCAACAAAAGTATGAGGAGACGGAATATCACGCTCTCATTTTGCGTGCGTCGCAGATTTCTTCGTAGGCAGTGCGAATCTTCGAAGCCTTTTCCTGAGCTTCTCGCATGGCTTCTTCGGAAAGGTTTTCCTGATTCAGTTTGTCGGGATGATAGCGAGTCATCAAACGCAGATAGGCGGGACGGACTTCTTCGTTTCGCGCATCAGGTAACAGACGCAGAGTATTGTAGGCTTCCACTAACAGACCGCTGCTGCGAGGTGTCGGCCCATAGTATCTTTGATGCCCACCATGGAACTCGGCACAAAACTCCAGGAACCTGGGCTTATCGAAACCCAACACTTCCGCCACATCTCTCAACAGCATTTTTTCCTTGAGACGCATGCTGCCCTTGCAGAACACCAGTCTTAGCTGCACCTTCATAAACAGTCTGGCGAGTTCACTGTCACGGCCTATATAAGAAACCAATTCTTCAACAAGCAGCAGGATATCGGTGTCCAGCTGCTTGCCCAATTCAAAGTAATCGATGGCTTCCTGGCGCTGTCGCGGACTTAGATCCAGAAGTTGCATGACCGAGGTAGCGTAATCCACTTCCTGACTACTCACCCTGCCATCAATCTTGGAGAGCCTGCCCATCAAGGCAAATAGAGCTCGATGCAGTACTTTTTGCGCCTTGCCACCCGCAGGCACTTCGCAGCCGGGGGCTGTCCCGCTGAGTCGATCAGCAACTGCGCGTTTGTAGGCCCGATTCTGGAAGGTAGCCAACATGAATTAGTCTCCGGTATCTGCCTCTACCAGTCTGTTCACTTCCTGCAATCGCTCTGGTGTCCCCACATCGATCCAGAGCCCGGAATGTACTTCTCCACTTACTTTATCGGCCTTCATTGCCTCTTGCAGCAGCGGCACGTGAGATCGGGGCTGTATGGGCAATCCGGCGAACAGATTCTTATGCATCACGCTGATGCCGCTGAAGGTCAGACGTTGGTCTCTGGCCTCATGGTCTTCATGCACTCTGCCATCTTCATCGATGTAGAAATCTCCATGGGGATGGTGTTCAGCGTTGGCCACCAAGACTAGATGAGCTAATCGGTCTTTGCCATCGACTGGTTCTAATTTCGAGAAATCGAAGTCCGTCCAGATATCAGAATTAACTACAATGAAACTATCGTCCCGAAGTTTTGGCAGGGATTTGATAATGCCGCCGGCGGTCTCCAGGCGAATTGCCTCCCGGGAATATTCGATTTCCAGTCCAAATCGAGAGCCATCACCCAGAGCTTCTTCTATCTTCGCCCCCAGATAGAAATGATTGATTACCACGCCGGTTACGCCAGCGGCTGACAATCGATCAAGCTGGTGTTCGATCAGGCTCTTTTCGCCTACTTTTAACAGAGGTTTGGGGAGGTCCGCAGTTAACGGCTGCATGCGCTTTCCCAGCCCCGCCGCCAGGATCATTGCTCGCATAATGGCTTAACAGCTAGCGCTAGTTATGGGGAAGCCGTTCCTGTGCCAGGGGCACAATCGCGCGTAGGAACCAGTCCCGAAAAGCACTCATTTCAGAGTGCCGGCTAGAGATCTCCGTAAAATAGTGAATGACCAAGGGAATATCGGCCAGATAGCGGGATTTATTATCCCGAATAGCCAGGCGGGAGAAGATGCCCATCACCTTGAGATTGCGCTGCAGGCCCATGAGATCGAGGTCTCGGCGAAATTGCTCGGGGCTTATAGAAGCCACGATTCCGGTTTCTTGCGCTTTCTCGAAGTAGTAGCCGGCCCAGGAATCTACCTGTTCGCTGGGCCAGCAGATGTAGCAGTCCCGCAACAAGGAAACCAGGTCGTAAGTATAGGGTCCTCTTACTGCATCCTGGAAATCGATTATGCCGGGACTGTTCTCTTGCGGCAGTAGCATGAGATTGCGCGAATGATAATCCCGATGCACAACGACAGTTTCCTGTGCCAACGCACAGTCTTCCAGAAACCTTAAAGTGTCAGTAATAAGTTGACGTTCCTCTTCTGCGAGATCCATCTGTAACAGCTTTCCGCAAAACCACTCTTCAAACAGCG
>JAKSCP010000055.1 GCA_022360535.1 Pseudomonadales bacterium
AATCTCCTCTGGCAAAGGTGGGCGACCATCGAGAGGTACAATACGGGCGTTGTGAATCATCTCGGTGAGAATCACTGCAGTATCTTTGTGCTGAAATATCTGCACGTTGTTGTTGTAGAGGCTGGGCATGAAGGGAGGGCCATCATTGAAACCCACGATACAACGCTCGGAAAGTCCTCTATCTTCGGGGCCATCTTTTGCGATACCACCGACGGTGAAACGCACAGGTCGCTGGCCTGGAATGTCCGGCCCTAATCCTCCGAACTGAACCGGCGCGCCCTCGACCCGATCTGGGTAACGACCATTGGTCGGATACACAATATGAGAGGTGCGAATTTGATCGGTGAGTCCGGCACTTTCCACCCAGAAATCATTATAGCCTCCGGGGCTGCCTTCACTTTGCGGAACTGCCTGGTCGGATGCGGCATCCCGGGAGGCGAGTCTGGCACGGAGTTCCTCAATCTCTTCTTCGGTCATGAACTCACGTTCGCCAAATTGCTGCGGGCGCTGCATTGGAACATTGGAGGAGAAGTTCCAAACCCCCTGCAGATCGGGCTGTCCCCAGGCATTACGAGGCGCGGTGTAGTTGTCTTGTGCGTTTACTAGGCCACAAAGTAATGAGCTGGCTACAAACACAGCGGTAAGATTTGAGCGTGTCATATCGCCTCCTGCTGGCGGAATACGAGAGCCCGACAACTTATAGGCTTTGGCGCAGGGAATCAACGCAAGAAAGACAAAATGCAGGGAATGGTGGGCGGAGGTAGAGCCGAGGTAGTACGGAAATAGAACGGCGGCAAAAAAAATCCGCTGTGACAAACACTGAGATGTCACAGCGGACCAGTCATTTCGAAGAATCGGGACTAACTCGGAGAGAGCCAGCGCTTCTTTAGATTCTTCTCTCTGCTCCCACTTAAATTGTGTCGATTGATCACCATGCGATCGTGCATCCTGCGCACAATGTCACTGCCTTGTTTTTCAAACAGAAAAGGCAGGAACGCGTGGACCAAGCAAACCAGACACCCCACTCCCAGGTTGAAGGCAAAGGACAGGGCATGCCCCATGTGCTGCAGATAGCTTTCATTTACTTGCTCGAGATGTGCACTGAATCGCTTCAACTTCCTTTACTCCTGTAAGCCAACCCAGAAAAGGCCGTACCGTAATCGATGGGACATAGGCTAGCAAAAAGACGGTAGAATTTTTTTGCGTATATTGCTCATTTTTCATACTATCGAGCAATGGCATCTCATTTCTAATATATTTATAGTATTTTATTCTATGGATAAGACAGATAAGAAAATTCTTCAACTACTGCAGGAGAACAGCCAGCTGTCTACGGCTGAGATAGCAGACGCGGTTGGACTTTCCACAACACCCTGCTGGCGGCGCATCCAGAAACTGGAGGAAGCCGGGGTGATAGCGAATCGGGTAGTGTTGCTGGACCGGGAGAAACTGAACCTGGGGGTGGACGTATTTGTGGCCGTGAAGACCAATCAGCATAACTGGGAGTGGTTGGAGCAATTCGCTGCGGCTGTGACCGAATTTCCCGAGGTGGTGGAATTTTACCGAATGGCCGGCGAGTCAGATTACTTGTTAAGAGTGGTGGTACCAGACATTGGTGCCTTCGACAAATTCTACAAGAAGCTTCTGCAGTCGACTGAACTCGCCGACGTATCATCCAGCTTTGCTATGGAACAGATCAAGTACACCACCAAGCTGCCGCTTGCTTATGCGCTCTGACTAGCTGGTACTAATCAGGGAGAGGCACTGGCAAGTCTGCAGGAACAGCATAACCTTTTTGTACCGCTGGTCTTTCGGCAACGCGCAAATACCACGCTTTTAAATTCGGAAACTGGTTCAGGTCCATCTGCTGCCACTCAAAGCGGGATATCCAGGGCCATGTAGCGATGTCCACTATTGAATAACTGTCGCAGATATAATTGCGATCACTCAGCCGTTTATCGAGCACACCATATAATCGTTTATTCTCATTGGAGTATCGCTCTTCTGCGTAGGGCGCCTTACCAGGATTGTATTTCACGAAATGATGGGTCTGGCCCAACATTGGACCAATGCCACCCATCTGGAACATCAGCCACTCCATCTCGCTCCAGAATTTTTCAGTGGCTGGCTTACTCATGAGCTTGCCTGCCTTGTTTGCCAGGTACATAAGAATGGCACCTGACTCCATTAAGCTAACCCCTGCATCATGATCAACGATAGCTGGAATTTTGTTATTAGGACTGATGGCTATGAATTCAGGCTGAAACTGCTCCTCATTGGTAATATCGATTGGGAACACTCGATAAGGCAAACCCAACTCTTCAAGCATGATAGAAACCTTACGCCCATTAGGGGTACTCCAGGTATAGAGATCGATACCTGTCATCGCGCCTTCCTGCTCCATAATCCACACCACTGTTTAGTTAACTGGGCGCGAGTATAGCGAATTCACGGGCCTTGCAGCGAGTAACTGGTGAAACGGCGCGGCAGGGAATTGCGGGGTTCTAAAATTGTGGGTATCCTCAAAATTCCCTCCCAAATACGCGTAGGCAGAGCTTTAGCGTAATGAGCAAGCTAAGCGCAATATCTTCAGATTTAGTGACGAGAAAGATGGTGCAGACCTTCGGATTGCTCAAGGCTGCCCTCTGCACTAGCGCGCTAGGTGTTGCCTATGCACAGCAACCCGACACCGATGCTGACGGGGAATCGGTCTGGCTCAACGCCTACGATCAAATCCGCAGCGAACAGCTCATCGACGAAGGCCAAAGGGCAATGAGTGAAGGCGAGTATGGAGTCGCTGAAAGCATCTTCCTCGACGCGGTGCAGATTGCCAAAGTCAATTTTGGCCTCAATGCCGAAGAACAGCGCATGCCTTTGGAGCTGGCTATCTCTGCTCAATTAGCTCAGGGCAAGTGGGAGCAAGTGGATAATCATTTCTCTTACTTCGAGTGGTTGAATGACGAGATCTACACCCGGGATTTTTATGCCTATCTGCGTGGTACCGAACAGCTTAGCAGCATGTTGTTAAAGGCATCTGCTGACACCAGCAATCCACTCGCCGTACGTTACCTGATTGCCGCGAAGAATCTCAACTGGCGGGCAGTCAGTAGTATTGAAGCAACACTGGGTGAATCTCACACGGAACTAGCCCCCTGGTTGTACAACATCGTACTTACACACTACTACCAAAGCTCACTGATCAAACGACATGGCGTCTCCAGCACCGTGTTCCGTAATGAGCAGAACGAAGAAGTCTCTGGATTTACCTTGAATAAAGGCGAATCGCTGCGTATCAGCTATCGAATTGGCAGGGAACTGCTGGAGCGCATCGCTTCAATCTACGAAGGCGCGCCGCAACTGCCGCCGGAGCGAAATGCGATGGCGCAAATCTACCTGGCTGACTGGGAATTGTTATTCGGTCACGAAGATGAAGCAGTCACTCTGTATCAAAATGCCTTTAACGAGTTACTGGCAATTGGCATCAGCCTGGAACAGGCCAATCAAGTATTCGCTCGCCCCACTGTTTTACCTTCCAGGTCGCTACATAACTCCGTCGCCACAATGTTGTCTGAGCAAAGGGAAGGCCCTGTGCGTTTCAATGCCTGGTCACCGAACTACCCTGCCGCTGAATTACCTTCGGAACGTCTGGCAATCAATACCAGAACCGGCGCCGACATCATGGCGCTCCTGAGATTTGACCTGCACCCACTCTTGCCTACAGGCATGCTGAATAATGAACGCACGATCAGGCTTGGCTTCAATCTGAACGACCTGGAAGTGGTGAGCACTACACCTGACAACGATCTCATTAGAGAACGTGCCATCTATGCAGTCTCATTACTGCAATTCAGGCCCAGGCTTGAAAATGGCGCGCCTGTATCATTCGAGGATGTTGAACTGGAATACCTGTTTCCACCCCAGTTCAGCGGGTTCAGCTTAACGGGCAACTAACATGAAGCAAATCGCACTGCAGATTGTTGTCCTCGTAACGCTGACAGCCTGTGCAGTCAGCGACTCTGAAACGCCACAGGTTCGCAGAGTTCCTACTGACGCGGAAGTAGAGGCATACAATGCACGGGTTGCCCCGGAAGAACGCATAGTCTGCAGGCGCGAAGTGCCCGTTGGTTCCCACATTCCGAAACGAGTGTGCCGTCTCCAAGCACAAATGGAGGATGAATCAACCCTGCAACGCAGTGAGCTACGCCGCGTTCTTCAATAATCAGTTTCTAAACGTTTTCAATCCACTCATAGTCAATGGGCTGATTTAGATCGATCTTTTCGTGAGTGGAAGTCATAGGGTATTTCAGTCCGGTAGCGCAGTTAAAGAGCACCACTTTTTCTTCCTTTTTGATGCGGCCAGTAGCCAGTTCCTGCTTCAGCGCAGCAAGTGTTGCCGCTCCTTCCGGACACAGCAGAACGCCTTCGGTTTTAGCACACTCCTGGTGCGCTGCATTAATCGCTTCATCAGAAACCGCTACAGCGAAACCATTACTCTCGCGGACTGCGTCCAGAATCAGGAAATCTCCAGCGGCGGCAGGCACCCGAATTCCCGCAGCGATGGTGTGCGCATCTTTCCATAGCTCCGCGTGCCGCTCACCATCCTCATAGGCTTTCACAATTGGCGCGCATCCTTCAGCCTGCACTGCCACCATGCGCGGTCGTTTCGAGCCGATCCAACCGATTGCTTCAAGCTCGTTAAAGGCTTTCCACATACCGATCAAACCTGTTCCGCCACCAGTTGGGTAAAGAATGACATCTGGCACATCCCAGCCTAGTTGCTCTGCCAATTCCAGTCCCATGGTTTTCTTGCCTTCGATGCGGTACGGCTCCTTAAGTGTAGAGGTGTCGAACCACCCCATCTCTGCCTTGCCTTCACCGACGATGCGACCACAGTTATTGATGAAGCCATTGGCAAGAAAGGTTTTGGCGCCTTGAAAGGCAATCTCTTCGATATTTACTTTGGGTGTGTCTTCGGGACAGAAAACAAAGGTTTCGATATCGGCGCGCGAACAGTATGCCGCCAAGGCAGCACCGGCGTTACCATTGGTGGGCATGGCCATGCGCTTAACGCCCAACTCTTTAGCCATGGACACGGCCAGTGCCAGGCCCCGCGCCTTGAAGGAACCAGTAGGCAGTCGTCCTTCATCTTTAATCAGAATTTCCCCGCAGCCCAGTTGTTGCTGAGTCTTGCTGGCGGGCAGCAGCGGCGTCATCAGCTCGCCGAGTCGTACCACGTTTTCTGATTTGCGTACCGGCAGAAATTCGCGGTAGCGCCAGAATTCTGGAAGCCGGGTGATGAGGTCTTCTTTCTTGATTGACTTACCCAATGCGTCCAGGTCATAGCGCACGAGCATTGGTTTACCCGCCTCCGACAAGCCGTGTAGCTGATCAGCAGGATAGGTTTTCCCGGTATAGCTGCATTCGAGATGAGTAACGAATGTTTGAAACTGCTCCATGTCAGAGTCTCCTTTTGATTAGTTACTCAATCTGGTTCTCATATTTTTCACGGAAACGCTCGTAGAGCTGCTGCTGGGTACCATTGAGATCAATGTCACGCCCCTGAATAAAGGCGCCTAGCACCTGGCTGGTTCGCATTTCCAGAGCATCACCTTCCGAGATAAAGAGTGTTGCGTCTTTGCCTGCCTCAAGAGTACCAACCCGATCATCTACACCAAGAATTTCCGCATTGATGCGAGTCACCATAGCGAGCGCGGTTTCTCGATCCAGGCCATAGGCTGCAGCAGTGCCCGCAAAGAAGGGCAAGTTGCGTTGTCTGTCGACGGAAGTCGCTCCGCCGCCAATTCCGACTTTAATACCAGCATCGTGCAACAGGAATGGTGTTTTAAACGGGGCGTCCACATCATTCCATTCCCGCAGAGGTAGCTCGTGAATGCGTTCGTAGATCACAGGGATGTTTTCCGCCAGCAAGAAGTCCTGAACCAGGATCGCATCAGCACCGCCGACCAACACGATGTCGTCAACGCCGTAGTTACGAGCGAATCGGATAGCGTTGATAATTTCCTTGGCTTCATCCGCATGGATGAATAGCTTGGCAATGCCATTGAACAAAGGTTGCATGGCGAGCAGATTTAAATTCAGCGGTTCGCCAGTGTAAGTAGTGGCTCCCTGGAACAGCGTATGTAGAAGTTGCGTCTGCCCCTGGTAGTTTTCGTTCTCAACACGCTCGAACTGCCCGGTGAGTGAATTGCGCTGACGCATCATCATGTTCGGCCAATGCAGATGCAATCCTACATCCTCCGACAGCAGCGCATCTTCCCAATTCCAGCCATCCAATTTAAAGACAGAAGAAGAACCTGAGATCAGGCCACCCTGTGGAGTAACCTGAGCAGTGAGGATTCCATTGAATCGGTTGGTCGGGATGATTTCAGAATCGGTGTTGTAGGCGATGGCGGAACGCACACTGGCATTAATATCCCCCTCTTCCACAACGTCCTGAGTTGCTCTGACCGCACCTACCTCACTTAAGCCCAATGAAGAATTTGGTAACACAAAGCCCGGATAAACGTGACGACCTTGCAGGTCGAAGACCTCATGATTGGTCAGATCGATATTGTCTGCTGCTGTTCCTACTGCAGTGATAATGCCTTCATCGAAGGTGATCACCCCTTCACCGATCACTGTGCCATCACCAACATGAATAATGGCGCCGGTTAACGCGATCGGGCCCGGTTGGTCCGGTGCCGGAGTGGGAACGATGCCAAAAGAAATTGAATAGCTTAGCGAGCCCAATAGCAGAGCAAGAGACAGAAGCTGTTTTCTAATCGTAGAAGTAATCATTACTCAGCTCCTTCTTTAGTGATGGCAGCGATGATGCGCGCTCGTTCTGCAGCGATTTGTTCTCTGAGCATGGCGTCGTTGTCCTTATCGTAATACGGCACACCTTCAATCCAGGTGGTCTCAGGGGTCGCATAAATAGAAAGCGGATGATCGGACCACAGCACCAGATCCGCATCCTTGCCTTCACGCACACTGCCCATGCGGTCATCCAGATGCAGCAGGATTGCTGGATTCAGCGTCACCATCTTGAACGCCTCTATCTCGCTGATATCGCCGTACTTCACTGCCTTGGCTGCCTCCTGGTTTAATCGGCGAGACATTTCAGCATCGTCTGAATTGATGGCGACCACTACCCCAGCTTCCGCCATCAGGGCAGCGTTATAGGGGATGGCGTAGCGTACTTCCCATTTGTATCCCCACCAGTCAGCGAAGGTGGAACCACCAGCACCATGGGCGGCCATCTTGTCAGCGACTTTGTAGCCTTCAAGAATGTGAGTGAAGGTATTGATGTTAAAATCAAAACTGTCTGCCACATTCATCAACATGTTGATTTCAGACTGCACATAAGAATGAGCAGTGACAAAGCGTTCACCCTTCAGCACTTCCAACATCGCTTCGTTAACCAGGTCACGACGAGGCGCTGGCGTATTACGTTGTTGGGAGCGTGACAGGTCACTGTATTCCTCCCAGGTCTTTTCATATTCGAGTGCCTGGCTGAAGGCGTCTGCGAAAACTTGTTCGACTCCCATACGGGTTTGGGGATAGCGAAAGGAGAAGGGATTGCGGCTGCGCTTAACGTTTTCACCTAATGCGAATTTGATAAATTCGGGTGCTTCCTCAATGAGCAATTCATTGGATGGCGACCCCCAACGCATCTTTACTATTGCAGACTGACCGCCGATGGGATTCGCCGAGCCATGTAGGAGCTGTGCGGCCACTACACCGCCGGCGAGGTTGCGGTAGATATTGACGTTTTCCGAATCCACCACATCTTTCATGCGCACCATGCTGGAATTGGTTTGAGTTTCGTTAATATTGAATAGTGCGATATGGGAATGTTCATCGATGATGCCCGGAGTAAGGTGTTTGTCGGTTCCGTCGATGACCCGAACCCCGTTGCTTGAAAGATCATCTCCAACCCCTGCAATGCGCCCGTCGCGCACGAGCACATCAGTAATGACATTGCCAATATCTTCATTGGTCCAGACCGTGGCGCCGCGAACCAGAAAATCTTCTTGTTGCGGTAGAATTGTCCGACCGTAGGCAGTAAAGGGATAGCGTATCTGCGTCGGAAGCTCAGGCACCGCTTCTGTTGCTTGATCGTCAGCTACCTCCGACGCATCACCGCTGCGGACGAGCTGCCAACTAATAAGTTCACCGGCAGGGGTATAGCCATTACCCTGCCATCCACTGTCATTTGACCAACCAGTAAGTCGCACCTGATTGCCATCGTCATCGAACGCAAAGTTCAGGGTGATGATATCGGCATTCAGTTCGAGATTTACTGGTCGGTTGTCTTCATTTTCAAACTCGAGCTCCGCTTCGGGTTCTGCACCATCAAAGCTAAGCGCCAGATTAAACATTTGTTCCGCAACGGTAAGTTGATAATTGCCGGCTCTATTGTCGAAGTCTTCGTTTAGCTGATACCGCTCTCCAGCAATCCAGTTTTCCAGCAGCACAGTTTGTTCATCCAGGAGTGGGCCGCTGGTGATCAGAAAATTTGCCAGTGAGTTTTCTTCCAAAGAGCCAACTTGTTCGCTCAGGTTCATCATTGCTGCAGGAACGCTGGTCAGCGCATTGATAGCTGTGTTCTCTGGTAACCCGTTGCTCACTGCCTTTCGCAGCTGTGACCAGAAGTCATCGTCTGCCCCCGAGGTGAGCGCGAATGTCACACCGGTCTCCGCGAGAATGCGTGGGTTGTACGGCGCCAGTTCCCAATGCATCAAATCTTCCAGAGAAATATCTTCAGCAGCGATCGGGTCGGTCACCTCCGGCGCTTCTGGAAAATCGAGAGGCACTATTAGTGATGCGCCAGTTTCAGCAATGAGGTCTGCACGTCGGTAACTGTCCCCCCCGGTCTTCAGAATGTACTGTGTATCAAATTCATCACCGATCTTGTCCGCTGTCAGGGCTTGTTGCCAATTCCTCACTTCGATTACCTGGGGCAGGCTTTGATTGGCCTGCCAGGCTTCCAAGGTGTCGTCTGTAAACGGGCGTGGGTCCTGGTTGGTGAACCACTCGGCATCCAGAAAAGTCTGGCGAATCAAGGCAAACGCTCCCATCAGCGAAGACGGCATGGATTGAGTTGAGCTGCCTTTGTTCAGTGAATAGTGCGCTGCCACATCGGGAACCACGATGGCTTCATTGGCATTCTGGTCGCCCAATGTAATCAGGGCTGACGTGCCTCTGGCGATACCATCAGCCCGATGCGTCAGTACCGATGAAAAACCGAGTTCTCGAAATTCTTTGACTGCTTCTTCATCGGGGGCGTAAGTAGTGCTGGCGCGAAAATTGGAGCGAATCGCATCATTGACGTTCAATGCCTGATTCGACGGGAACAGATTTTCGGCAGCACCATTGTCATCAACCGATTCCAGCTCGGGCAGACCAAAATCGGTGTAGATATCGATAAGACCGGGATAGACATAACGACCAGCAAGATCGATTTCGAAGTAGCCCGCTGGCACATCATTGTCGCTTTGGGTGCCAACAATGCGACCGTCACGAATCAACAAGCTGCCATTCTCATAACTGCTATCGGATTGATAGAGCATGGCATTGGTAAAGGCATAGGCACCCGCCCTGTTGTCCGCGA
>JAKSCP010000054.1 GCA_022360535.1 Pseudomonadales bacterium
AGACTAAAAAGTAGCCGAAGGCTGCGAGAGAGAAGGAACTTAGCTTGGTAACCATAAGCTGACCCAGGTAAATTCTTGTGAAATTGGTGGGCGTCAGGATAGAGGGAAAACCCAACAAAATCTACAAGTTAGACTCTGAAAGTGTGTTGTAGTAGGCAGAAACTGCAAAGCGCCCTAATGCGGGTTCGCGATGTTCGCTATGGTCTCTGCGCTCAAAATTAACCTGAATTGGTGTAAACTGGGGCCACTACATCGTAAACCAATAGGCTCCAGCAGCATGGGACGCTGGAAGACCAATTGCCGATCTGCGAATCCCTGTGTTCACAGCTCCCTCGGTAGACGTATTGGAAAGCAGTGCGATCCCATACTGCAGACTGTTAACGACAGGAGGCGGTATCGATATGGCTGAATTAGTCGATCGCAATCATCTACCCGAGTTCCGGGATATTTCACTCTCTGCATCTGAGATTCAAACTCGCACTATCGAATTGAAAGATTTATGGCAGGCGTTGCGCCAGGGCTATGCTGACTATGGCGCCAACTTTGGCACTTTCTTTGTTCTCATTGCGTTCTATTTTATGAGCGCTTTGGTTATTTCCCTGTTCGCCACGGATCAGGCACTGTGGTATCTGCTGTTTCCTATGGTGGCTGGATTTAATTTACTGGGGCCGATCGTGGCAACAGCATTCTTTGAGATGAGTCGGCAACGGGAATTGGGTAAGAAACCGAAGTGGAGTACAGCATTTAGCTTTATACACACTCATTCCTTTGCCCCGATTCTGGCACTGTCGATACTGATGATGTTGCTCTATGTGGGTTGGTTGTCCATGGCCGAATTGATTTACTTTGGAACCTTCGGTGATCGACCGCCTGAGTCACTGTCGGATTTTATAGGCCAGCTGTTTTCAACACGGCACGGTAATGCATTGGTTGCCTATGGCAACCTTGTTGGTTTCTTATTCGCCTTTGCGGCGTTGGCAATTTCTGTAGTGGCTTTTCCACTTGCTCTGGACAAACCAGTGACTTCGCTGACAGCGATTGTGGTTTCAATTCGTGCAGTCACGTCCAATGTCTATGTCATGGCAGTATGGGGACTTGTGGTTGTGGCCTTGCTATTAATCGGTGCGCTGTTCTTTCTAATCGGGCTGGCTTTCACCTTGCCGGTGCTGGGTCATGCAACCTGGCACTTGTACCGAAAACTAGTGAGTAGCTAGCGCACAGATATCTGAAAAAGGAGCACTAATAGTTCGACGTCTTTAGGAACTTGCCTGCGGTGTCCGCCTTGAATAGTTGTGTCATTCTCAGCCATTCCCGGGCCTTAATCGTTAGACTCTTAATCTATTAGTGTTCCTCTTCGTTCTTCCGCATTGATTGCTGCCTGGAAGGGGCCATGATAGCCTGCTAAACGAACGACATAGTTTTCTAAATTTAAATAGCTGAATAAATATTGTTTACGGCATGGTTCTGAGCGATTTACTCCGTAAACGGTCATTGTTAGTCGAATCTGCAGCTGTCTTCCTGATAAGCCTGATTTTCGTCTCAAGTCTACAGCTCAGCTATCCCGGGTTGATAGGGGTCGACGGGTACTACCATCTCCGGGTTGCGCAGCTCATTCCTGATAACGGGCTGTGGGTCGATATTTCCTGGTTACCTTTCACTGTGCTTGGACAAGCTGGCACTGACCATCATTGGCTCTGGCATCTGTTATTGATGCCATTCACTTTCCTGCCTGACGCTCATATGATCGATACCGCGGTAATTGTTACTACGGCGATCGTACCGGTTGTGCTGAATTTGATATTCCGCAGAATGGGAATTCCGTTCGCACCCCTGTTTGCATTGCTCAGCATTGCCGCCAGCACATTGATGCCAGGTCGATTGATGATGCTGCGAGCACAAAATATCTCGCTGGTGCTAATACTGCTCTACTTTCTGCTGTTGACTACAAGATATCGCGGTGCCCAGTTTGTTGTGTCATTTCTTTTTATGCAGTCGTATCACGGTGCAGTCATCCTGGTGCCGCTTACAGGGTTGTATATCGTGATGAGGTTATTCCTCACCAGGTCTTTTGACTACAAGGACGTATTGCCTGTTGCGGCAGGGTTAATGCTCGGCTTGCTGATCAACCCCTGGTTTCCGGAAAACATCGACTATTTTCTGTTTCATACATTATTCAAAACCGATGCCTTAACTCCAGGGCTCACCGGAGTGGAGTGGCAGTCCGTGCCGTTCTCGTTGCTGCTTATCCAGTCGTTGCCTGTGCACCTGTTATTCCTCTTGGCACTGGGAGTGCGTTTGAATTCATTGGTTCGGGCCCGTGAGACATTGGTAAATGCACTACCAGTGGATACGGCCCTGGCTTGCGGGATGACATTCCTGTTTCTTGCTTTGTATGTCTTCGCCTGGCGTTTCGCCGAATACTATGTACCTTTTGCGGTGCTCTCAGCCGGCTTGTTGCTTAGGGACACTGGGATAGCACCTGCGTTGTTAAAGAGGCCGCCCTGGGCCGCTACCCTGGGTAGTATCGTGCTGATATTAAGTCTGGGGTTTGGTTGGTTGGGTGTGGCTAATACAACGAGATCCTATCCCGACGAATATCGTTTAGTGGGTGAATACCTGGAAACCAACGCGACTCAGGACGAAATGGTTTTTAATAGCGATTGGTCAGATTTTGTCAGAGTTTTTTGGCACACCCAACGAGTGCGCATGGTCAATGGTCTTGATGGGCATTTTCTGGCATACGCAGATCCAATAAGATTTCAGCAGTGGTATACCCTTATCAATTTGAGCTATGGAGTATCCACAACACTTTCACCGCAGCAGGTGAGCGATATTGTCTATGAGGGTTTCGATAGCAGGCTGGCTATGATCAATAAACGGCATGCGGCTTTAGCAGAGTTTTTGACGGCGTCGGAAGACTGGGAAGTGGTCGTTGATGACAGTCAGGTGTGGTTACTACGCTTCACGGGTAGCTAGTTGTTCTTCATAGTCGGTGCGGGTTATACAACCAGGTACTCGTATCGAAAACTAGTAGATGGCTCAGGCGCATGTTTGTGAACAGGGCAGGCAGTAAAGAGCTACTGCCTGCTTATTCTGTCAGCTTGATGTTCTCTCAACTCCCGAACAACTACGGAAGCAAAGTGATAGTTACCTTGGCCACA
>JAKSCP010000053.1 GCA_022360535.1 Pseudomonadales bacterium
GCTTTTAATCTGATTGGGCTGTTGCCGCCAGTCTACGAGTCTATCGATGAGCAGGTAGAGCGTTGCTACCAGCAGTATTGCAGTTTTGATGAGCCCATCAACAAGCACATTTATCTCCGCGTAGTGCAAGACAATAATGAGACACTGTTTTATCGGCTGCTGAGTGATCACCTGGTAGAGATGTTGCCTATCATCTATACCCCTACTGTAGGTGATGCCTGCGAGCATTTTTCTGATATCTACCGTAGCGCCCGCGGAATCTTCGTCTCTTACGAAGAGCGTGACTATATCGATGACATCCTGCGCAGTGTGACCAAAGACAAGGTGAAAGTCGTTGTGGTTACGGATGGTGAACGTGTTTTGGGCTTGGGAGACCAGGGCATTGGGGGCATGGGCATAGCGATTGGAAAACTCTCCCTGTATACCGCTTGCGGCGGAATTTCGCCTGCCTACACTTTGCCTGTCGCCCTGGATGTGGGTACCAACAATCAGAAGGCCCTGAACGATCCAATGTATCTGGGCAGTCGCCATCCCCGCATTGGTAAAGCTGAGTACGATGCCTTTGTCGATAGGTTTATCGATGCCCTGCAGGCACGCTGGCCAGGGGTCATGATTCAGTTTGAAGATTTCGCGCAACCCAATGCCATGCCACTGCTGCAGCGTCATCGTGATCGGGTGTGCTGTTTCAACGATGATATTCAGGGCACTGCTGCTATTACCCTGGGGTCCTTACTGGCAGCCTGCAAGAAGAAAGGCGAGGCGCTTAAAGACCAGCGATTGGTGTTTGTCGGTGCGGGTTCCGCCGGTAGTGGTATCGCGGAGTTAATCGTTGCTGCCATGGTGGAACAAGGTCTCGATGATGCGCAGGCGAGATCACAAATCTTCATGGTCGATAAGGACGGATTGCTGGTCGAAGGTGCTGCAGACTTGATGGATTTCCAGGCTCGTCTGGTGCAAAAGCAAACGGCAATTGCAGATTGGAAGCTGTCGGGCGGTAGTACCTATCCCGGTTTGTTGGATGTGGTCAAAAACGCCGGCGCCACAGTTCTGATTGGTGCATCAGGCATTCCAGGACTATTCACCCAGGAAGTCATCGAGACGTTCTACGCCAATTGCCCGAAACCGATTATCTTTCCGCTCAGCAACCCTTCCCGACAGGTAGAGGCTCATCCTGCAGACGTTATCAAATGGACTCGTGGTGATGCTATTGTTGCTACAGGCAGCCCATTCGGTTCTGTCGAGTACGATGGGAAGCAGTATGAAATTTCTCAATGCAATAACAGCTACATCTTTCCCGGCATCGGTTTAGGTGTAATTTCTTGCAAGTCGTCACGCATCACCGATGACATGCTGATGGTGGCCAGCACCACACTGGCTGAGTTGGCACCTGTGTCCGATGATCCAACCCAGGGGATTTTGCCGCCTCTTACTGCGCTGACCGATATCAGCAAGAAGATTGCGTTTGAAGTTGGCAGAGTCGCGCAGGAAGCAGGGTTTGCATTGGAGACCAGTGAAGATGAGCTTCGTGGCCACATCGATCACAATTTTTGGGAGCCAGCCTATAGACCCTACCGCCGGGTGGCGATGCGAGCGCGTTAGTGTTGCAGAATAAATGAACGATTAAGATGAAGGCGACGAGGTGTGGAAAAGACCTCGTAAGACGAGCGGGATTTTTGAGGTCCGTCGGTAGTTGAGTTTAACTTTGTCTGGTTGCCCTATGCGTAGTTTCTCATTTCTGTTTTTTTGTTTGCTGGTTCAATTCGCTCATGGTGAAAGTGAATGGAGCGGCGTTGAGCGCATTGTGGCAGTGGGGGATGTGCACGGTGATTTTGATAGTTTCGTTGCAGTCCTGCGTGAAGCGGAATTAATTAATCGGCGACGAAACTGGGTAGGCGGCACTACCCACCTGGTGCAGGTTGGAGATTTACCGGATCGAGGTCCAGACACCGATCGCATAATCGAGCTAATGCAGAAACTCGAGCGTCAGGCGATGGAAGACGGCGGCATGGTGCACGCACTCATCGGCAACCACGAAGCCATGAACATGTTGGGCGATCTGCGTTATGTTCATCCTGGCGAGTATGCTGCATTGCGTGGAAGAAATGCGCGGCAACTTAGAGACAATTACTACGGGTTGCATGTTGAACAAATGCAGGCCAACGATCCTGAATTCGTGGCGGACTCAGCTTATCGTGACAGTTTTGATGAGCGTTATCCGCTGGGTTATGTAGAGCATCGCATCGCCTGGGGTCCTGAAGGAGAAATCGGGTCATGGATTCTGCAGCACAATGCCGTGATCAAAATCAATCGCACCCTGTTTCTGCATGGGGGCATAGGGCCGGAGTTGGTTGGCACCGATCTTGAAACGATCAACGATACAATTCGCAGCGAGTTAGCGGGCAATCTTGGGGAAGAGCAAGGGCTCTCCGAAGTTGACTACGGTCCGCTCTGGTATCGCGGTCTTGCCCAAAACCCGGTCTATGCAGAGATGGCTCACGTCGATGCGCTGCTGGCGGCCTACGATGTGGATCGTATCGTTATTGGCCACACACCGGGAGCAGGCACAATCGTGCCACGCTTCGATAGCAAAGTGCTTTTGATTGATACCGGAATGTCCGCTTATTACGGTGGCTACATGGCGAGCCTGGAGATTACCGAGGTGGGCGGTGAGACGAGATTAAACGCTCGTCAATTGGAGCAACGCATTAGATTGCCAGTGAGTGACATCGATACGGTTGAATATCTGCGCCAGATGCAATCGCGATTACAACAACCGCCGGCAGGGCTGCAGCGTCGCATTGACGCGCTGCAGAATCCACCCTCGCCACCGGCGGAAGCGTCAAACTGATTACAGTTCTCTGATTTGAACTTTTCTAAAGCGTAACTCGCCTCTTGCCCACTGCAGAGCGAAGGGTCCGCTCGCTAGTTTGTCGTCACGCACATCTACTGTCCGTCTGCCATTTAATTCAACCACCAGATGGTCGCCATCAAGGGTGAGTATGTAAATGTTCCAGCGATCACCAGCTTTCGGCAAAGGTTCAGACACAGGAGCAACATGTACGATGCCACCTGTGCCATAGGCGGCTTCTGGTCGCTGGTCAAAGATATTGGCTTCGTAGCAATCGCGATCAGTGATGCGCTCCGGGTTTTGGCAGCGCATATAAACACCGCTGTTGGCATCATGGGTCGCCCAGAATTCGACACGCAATTCGAAATTGCTGTAGCTGTTTTTGCTAACCAACCAGGAAGCACCACTACCTTCCGTCGCTCTGATGGAAGCCATTTCGGCGGTCCAGTTGGCATCGCCAACCCGGTTGAAATTGTCCAGACCTTCCGTGCCATCAATCAATGTGACCCAGCCATCTTCAGCGGCTATTACGGAAAAGCTCGCCAGCAGTACGCAAATACTGCTAAATCGAACTAGTTGGCTGGCTAGGGGTGATTTTTTCTTCATCTCGGCTCCTCGTCGCACTGGCGAAATTGCAGATAATTCATGGATTCTGAGCTAGAGAGTATATCCATAGACCGGTAAAATACAGGGCTTAGTTGGGTTCCCAACAGGACGACAAGAATCCGTTAAAACCCACAGAATAGTTAGCATACAGAGCACACCGCTTGTGTATGAATTTGGGAGTTAAATACATGAAGACTATGAAAAAACTGGCTCTTGGCAGCGCAATTCTGGGGCTTGGCATGGCGGTCCTGCCAGCAGCCTCACAAGCGCAAAGCGCCGATCGTCCAGAGCTTACTGGTACCTGGACGAATGCCTCACGCACCGGCCTGCAGCGCCCCCGCGGCATTGATGAGTTAGTGGTCTCGGCTGAAGTGGCAGCTCAGATGGTGGCTGGAATGGGCCTGGCAGGGATTTCTGCAGAAAACATCGAAAGCGGTCCTGCCATCGATCCCGAGACTGGTGCGCCACCGGAAGGTGCCCAGGATTTTGGTCTCCGTGGTTACAATTTGTTCTGGACTGATCCAGGTTCTACTCTCGCCTATGTTAAGGGCGAATTACGCACTTCCTACATCATCGATCCTCCCAATGGCCGCATTCCCCGACGCGAACAACCACAGCCGGATTGGGAAGTTAAAAACTACGGAGCACGTTACCTGACCGGTGTTGGCGAA
>JAKSCP010000468.1 GCA_022360535.1 Pseudomonadales bacterium
AAGCGAGAATTTGAACCCGTACTACCCTGGGTCTTTTCCTTGTTGTAGGAAATCTTTTTCTGGTGGGTATAGCTCTTGGGATTCATCATCACCTGGAACTTGTCAGTTGCTCCAGATTTGAGTGAAATCTTGCCGCTATCCGGATCGATACTGCAGGCAGTGATAAGTAGCTTTTTGAGTGTGCCCTGCTGTAAACCAGCCATTATCGTTCTCTCGCATTTGCCAATGACTCGGAAACGATCTGCTTACACTCCGCAAGCAATTCCTTTTTAAAGGCTTCCAGATCGACATTAATGTCCTCATCAGCTTGTGAGTTCGACTCTCCTTCACTAACTGAGGATTTAATGACCAACTGTTTAACTTCAATAGTCATGGTGACTACAAAATCCTGTTTGAGTAGTTGTAGCTAAGTTCGATTTTCTCGATGGCCAGATCATTCTTGGTGGAGTTGAAGCCCTCCACTTCCCATTTCACCGGGAAGGCAGTGACCACATCCCAGGCACGCACCGGTCCCCCGGTTTGGTCAAGCAAGCGCACAGAGAGATTCATCGGTTTAATCATACTGATGAATCCATTTTCCAGGGTTTCCTGACACCATTGCACCAATGGAGAACTGGAGTCAGCAATGCCGCGCTTCAGGACAAGCTTGGGAGACTTGACGCCTTTCGGCAGTTGATGAACGAATCGATTCTCACCACCCTCGTAGACTGGCTCGAGTTCAATTTCTGGACTGAGACCAGAAACCTCCAGAAACGAGTTATCGCTGGGGGAACTGTTATCCAGGCCAGTGTTCTTGCCGATAAAATCGACGCGAAAGTAAAACGCTGGCGCGAGGTAGTCTTCAGTTTGACTACCCCATGCCTCGTTGTTACTGGCGTCACCAGGTACCGCCATGTGAAGTTATCTGACTTCGAAAAATGGCCTTACTAGCCGTTTTCGATGGTCAGACCCTCGTGGGCGATCTCAATGGTTTCGATGGCCACTTCATTACCATCTGACTTCAGATCGGTACCGGTAATCTTCGTTGGCCAGGCATTGGCGAGCGTCCACACCATAGTTGGCGCACCTTCCTCATCCAGCAAGCTGATGGTGACCGGCACACGGGCAATGGTGTTCATCTTGATCTGACTGAACCAATCCCAGAACTTGTTATCGCCAGTGTAAACACCCTTCTTCATGGTGACGTTGCCAGACTTCTTCAGTCCGGGCATTTTCACTGTTGAAAATTCGGGGCTGTCACCCTGCCGATACTCAATGGGTTGCGCTTCGATATCCAGGCCGGAAACTTCCTGGAAAGACATCTCTTCGGTATCCCACTTCACCTGAAAATAAAATTTGGGAAGTGGCCATACCTCTGTGCTTTGGGCTGAACCGTCATCTGCCATGGTATTTCTCCGTTATTTGGTAGTTATTTAGTAGTTAGTTAAATACTTGCTAAAACCCGATTACCGCCAGCGACTAAGACTTCTGCATCTGCTGCTGGAAAGTAATCTCGATAAATTCAGCTGGGCGAATCAACGCAACCAGTACGGTCACACGAAGGATGCCCTCCAAAATATCTTCTGGCGTCATGGTTTCACCCAGACCAACCATCACAGTGAAAGCATCATCTGGGCTGGCACCAGCCAAACCACCACGCTTCCAGATACCATTAAGGAAATTTCTGATCATGCTCTTAATGGTCATCCAGGTATTGGCGTCGTTGTTGTCGAAAACATAGGCTTTCGCAGCGAGTCGAATAGACTCTTCCAACATAATCATGGTGCGACGCACCTGGATGTAGCGCCAATCCAGACTGTTGCCATCGAGGGTTCGCGCACCCCAGACCAGAGTACCCTCTCCGATGAAGGCTCGAATCGCGTTGATTGATTTACCCTGTGGAGTGACGTTGAGATCCTGTTGATCGTCATGAGAGATATTGACGGTGGGCGAGACAACCGCGTTAAGGCTCACGTTTGCTGGCGCCTTCCAGACACCGCTGGCATTGTCTACTCGCGTGTAGATACCAGCCATCGCAGCAGCCGGAGGCAATAGATTCAGCTTGTTCTTCGCCTCATCCATGATGATCTTGAAGGCGGCTGAGTTCTGTACCAGGCTGGATTGCAGCAAGCGCATTTTCACAGGAGCTTCTGCCTTCTCTTCGTCCTCGTCGCCATCACCAGTTACCCAATCGGCAATATTCACCTTGGTTAACTGATCGATCTGTGCCTGCATTTCCTTTTGCTTGTCGCTTTGCTTATCTGCTTCAGGTAAGCCAAGGTCGGCGGCGATAATACCTTTCAGGGCATCGATGCTATCGCCATCAAAGTTGCGGTAGTCAATCTCATTGTCCTGGACAATCGTAGTGTTAACCCAGGGATAGTAAGCCATACCGAAATCGAGATTGTTGGTGCCCAATTCGTTACGGAAATTTTCGATCGGATCACCATCAGGATCTTTGCGGTCTTTGTGACCATCATAAACATCCAGAATCGCTACCCGGTTTTTCATCTTTTCACCACAGTGCAGCAAGGTTGCCTGTTGCACCGAGACAGCGTCGGCGCGTTCCGCGATGCGCATGACATCAGGAATCACTACCATAGTTGGCTCTTGCTCTTTGATCAGGGTTTCGATGCCTGCACTGAGTTTGCCCGCATCAATAGTCTGATCTTCTTTGCCATAGGCTCCGACAGAAACGATGTAGCAGGGGCCGCCTCCATTGGAGAAGAACAGCTTCATGCTGTTGTACAGAAGGTACTTGCCAGCATCTTGCTCAACTACGTACTCATCCAGGGTTGGATCGTCGGCGTCGCCACCACGTTGGATGAAGTCTGCCTCCTCTCCCTCTTCCGCTTTGCGAACTTTGAAGACAGGCTTGGAACCATATCCGTAGTAGTTGTGAAACTCCGCCATGGAAGAGATCTTCCAGGGCTTGTTCACCAGGGTTTTGCCTTTGTTATCAGCCTTTTCTGTGTAACCAATAAAGGCTGGAACAGCCGTGGCGACTTCCACAACTGAGTTTGGAAAGGCACTCTTTTCGACGATATAGACGCCGGGGGTTTTCATTGGTGCGGCCATGATTTCTCACTCCTCCGATTAGAAATTCACGTAAATTTCAGAAACAAATAATTCTCTATCTTGATGGTTTACTTTGTTGATGCGCTTCGCCGTCGCTACTGCCAGACGGCTAACTAAAACCTTGGGTCGGTTATTCTTGGTAATGACTAGCTGAAACTTGGGTTTGGCCCGGTCCTGCATTGGGATTGCTTGTGTGGTGATAAAAACTCTCGCCATGCGACCATCAGCGACCTGCTCTTCACCCAGGTCTTCGAATTCCATTTCGCCGTTAACATCACGTATGTAGGCGCCTTCCCTGTTGGCTTCGCCAATCAGGAAGTACTTCCAATAGGTTTCCCGTGCTTTGAAACGGATGGTGTAGTCATTGAAAAGCTGATTGGAGTCGGAAGCCAATTCTTCCAATTCCTGGTCGGAAACCTGAATGCTGACCATGCCCAGTGAGGGGTTGCGCCGATCTGTGAGATTACCGTTGACCGGAGCAAGTGTTGGGTTATCAATCAACTCTGAGGAAGAAACAAATTCTTCTGTGTGCAGATATTTCTTCCCGCCCAGTGGTTGTGAATCTGTATTTTCAGAATCGAAGTAAAGTGTTTTGTTTGGCTCGTAGGCCGATGACGCTGTGAAGTTCTGAAAATTTTCGTGTTCGACCTCACATTTGAACTCGACTCGCAAAGGATCATCCTGGTCCTGAGTGTGTAATTTGAGCGCTTCCAAATGCTCACCATCGAAAAACATGGTTAACCCATCAGGCCGTTCGCGGGAAACCAGATTGACGTTGTGCATCAACTTCTGCGTTCTGGCGGTGGGCAGAAAATTCACGCCAGATAGTTTGCCGCTGCTGAAGTAGGTATGTTCCATACTGATGTTGAACATTGGTCGGTATTGGCCCATTTCGCTGCTCGCCCCGTTGCCTCAATCAACCCAACAACGCCGGTTCGGGAGCGCTGGAGATAGTGACTGCCTGGTCGGTTATATCGCCTGGATCGATTGCCACCATGCGCACGCGATACAACACTGATGGGTAATACTTTCCACCAAGCACACCCCATAAATTGCTGAGGTCCTGTATCGATAAATTTTCGATATCCAGAACCAGTTTCTCGATTCGATCATCCATCTCTGGCGAGTTGGCATGATCGAACACCGGGTGGCGTTGAAAAAAAGCAATCGTGTTCGATAGAAATTTCATGGATTCCAGATAGTTGTTGCCACCAAAGCAGATGGAAACCATGACATAGAGATTGAGATAGACAGGTTGGTTGCTAACCGCAGAACGGGAAAAGCTTCCGCCTCCGGCGTTAAGATTCTTTGAGTAAGTCTCTCTTTCAATATTGATCAGGCTTAGCGCAACCTTGTTATTGGCTTGCAGAGGCAGGCTGCCGTCCTGTTCCACCGTGTTTGAGACCACGACGATGTTTTCATCCAGACGGAACGTTTTCTTCAGCGCCTCATCGAGGTTGAGAGCTAGCTGGTTGATTGCGGCGTTGATCATTAATGCGCGACCCGAAACACACTGTTCTTTTAAGTTGCTGGCTTTTTTCGAACTCAAAGCTTTGCCAGTCTTTCCAGAAGCTCACCGTATCACCGGTTCGTTGCTCAACCGTTCGGCAAACGCTGTGTCACTGTTTCTTTAGTGTGGAATCATCGCTATATGACAGTGGTATGAATGTTTTTCTATCGTTTGTTGAACATTTGTTGTTGTCGCGTTGACCCTCAATTTCCAACTCGGGTATGATCGATCTCCCGTCGTAACAAGAAGAATATCGACTACCATGGCCAAACTGTCATTGGCACTCTTGGGCACACCCAGATTGACTCTGGATGGCAATTCCCTTGATGACGTTTTCTATGAAAAAGTAGAAGCGCTGCTTTGCTACCTGGCCGTCGAATCTAATCGTCCCCATCGACGCGAAGTGCTCGCGGAAATGTTTTGGCCAGACCTGCCTGATGATCATGCGCGGAGCAATTTACGCTACGCACTCTTTAAATTACGTGCAGGCTTGCAGGAAAAAACCAATTCAACTCCCTATCTGTTGGTGAGTAGAACCAGTATTCGTTTCAATCCGGACAGCGATTTCTCTCTGGATGTGCTGGAGTTAAGTGAAGCTTTCGGCCAATCGCTGAGACCGAGCGGAGAGCTTGATATCGAAAGGCTGGAGCATCTCTCGGCATTGCACCGAGGTGACTTCATGGAACAGAGCACGCTGACCCAGAATGAGCTGTTCCATGATTGGGTGTGCAATAAACGTGAGATTTACAACCGCTATGAGCTGATTCTGCTGTCGCGACTCATTGAGCAATACGCGGATAAAGCCGAATATGATCTGGCATTACACCACGCACATCGCTTTATCACCCTGGACCCTCTCGACGAATCCGGATACCACCGGCTTATCGAACTGCTTGCCAATAGCGGCAAAAACACCAAAGCGATTGAAGCCTATAACAATCTCAGCCATTTGCTGAACATGGAATTGGGCATCAAGCCAAACGAAGAAAGCACCGAGCTGATT
>JAKSCP010000052.1 GCA_022360535.1 Pseudomonadales bacterium
AACCTGTGTTACACGCACACTTACCATCTGTGGTCTCTACGGCATTAACTGGACATGATTGACCCCCGCTATTGTTACCACCGCCAAGGTTATTGTCGTTCAAAAAATCGTTTAGTCTTTGGCCAAAATCGTCAGGAAGCTGGTTATTTTCGTCGCCACTCGTAGTGCTCGTCGTATCCGCTACAACGCTAATGGACAAGGTGTCCTTGAAAGTAGCGGTGCCGTCACTAACACGAACGCACACTTCATAATTACCTATGGCAAGCGAGCTTGTCGTTCTCAAGCTGGTACCCGAGATATTGAAGGAACCGTTGTCTGCGTCAGCACTGCAAGCGCCACCATCGGTGCCAGTGCCCAATGCAATCAAATCGAACGTCCAGGTATCCGCATCGGGATCCGTTTGGGAGAGAGTGCCAACCGTCACATTGGCACCCGTATCGCCAGTCTCGATGCTGCTTGGTGAGAGACTTATAGCAGAAGGGTCTGTATTAGCGGCAGCAGAAACTGTAATTGAAAAAGACTCCTGGAATGTCGTACCACTCCCATCGTCAATCTCTACACAGACATCATAGCTATTGGCAGTCAGCGCACCCGAAGTTTCCAGGGTTGTACCATTAATCTGGAATGAGCCGTTGTCATCATCGCCGCTTGCACCACAAGTACCAGATCCAGATGCACCATCTGCGACTATAGCGAAGGTCGGTCCGCCACCATCAACGTCGGTGGCTGAGAGAGTGCCGATGTCCGCCCCTAATGCAGTGCTACCCGCTGCGATGGTTGCATTGGAAAGCCCAATGTCCGTGGCGGGATCATTCACACCTGCCACGGTAATGGCCACAGCGGCCGCAGTGCTGGTTGCTGCCGTATCGTCAGTTACCTGAAAGGAAATAGTACGGTCGTTCTCCACTGGATCATTTTCATTAGTGTTCTCATAGGTCGCCCGTTGCAGCAATACGTTCGTAGTAGCCAGAGTTGCATTAGTATTGAAATTGACGACCAGGTCGTTCCCCTCAGAAATATTGTTTCCCAGAGTACCAACCACGACAAAACCGTCGGCGCCTCCATCTTCATCTACGGAAACGTTGGATCCGGCGGTGGTCCCTGCCAGACTGACAAAACCACCGGCCGTTGAAAAACTAAGTAAGTCTTCTCCTGCTTCTGCATTGGCAGTGACGGATATTGTCAAATCACCGCCATTGAGATTTGCTGGAGAATCGGCGTCGGTAACTGTGGCATTGCCGCCGCTATCCATGATCTCTGCACTTTCGTCTTCACCGTGGGTGAATGAATCACCATTAAGATTGTTGATGACAGGATCGTTGCCACCACCCCCTCCGGTGATATTGGAGAGCACCAGATTATCCAGCCAGCCAGCGATGTCTGTGCCCGAGACGGTGACTGACGTATTACCCGTAAACCCCGTGAGCGCCTGTGTGACTCCTGAATTACCAGCGATATAAACCGAATCCGAACCAGCACTATTGCCATCGATATCGAACGTATTACCAATTGCGGAAGCGTTATAGATATAGATGGAAGTTAAGTTGAATGATTCCCCTCCCTGGAATGAAAAATCCACTGAGCTCTCGTAGGCCATAATCGCGTAGTTTCCAAAGTCGAGATACTCGCGGCCCAGGCCGAAACCAACTCCGATATCAGCCCCATCGAATTCAAGGTCAAATCCACCACTGCTGTAGACGGCATCATCAGTACTGAGCCCGCCATATTGACCGTCTGAACCAACGGAAAAATCCACGGTACCGCTACCAGGGGAACCGGACAGTGCTAATAGATGGTTAAAGTCTTTGGTTGCGAGATCACTGAATGGACTATCACTCTCGACGCTGCCAATTTTGATTTCCAGATCCCAGTCGCCACCGAGAATTCTTGGGCCGGTATCATCCAGGGATGCGGCAACATCGATATTGGCTTGGGCACTTATCAGTTGAAGCAGATCTGTTTCATCACCGGACTCAGCTATGTCGCAACCGTAGAGCAAAAGATCAGCACCATCCTGCATGGCCTGATCGAGGGCCAATAGCACTTCTGGCCTGTTTTCCAGGGCCGCGAAATCCACCAGGGATGTGCCTAATTCGAACTCGCCGCCCGTTGCGTGAGACACGATGTGCAGGGCGCTCAGGTTTTGATAATCAGCCAGAACAGCAGTCAATTGATCGAGGCCATTCTCGTCAGAACGAATGACGACAATCTCAACTCGAGGATCGATACCCCGGAGTAAAAGGTGTTTATCGGGAACGGCTTCGTCGATGAGAAGCAGCTCACGCCCTGGACGCATCAGAGTCAACTGCTCGCTGACGGTAACTGCATCCTCGTGTTCCGTCAGAGATTTAAGTTGGGTCTGTAAGTTGGATGATACCAGCGACTGAAATGATGAGCCGTTCGCCAGCTTGACCGCAGAAACGCGGACGTTTGGCCGGTAGTAGCTGCCATAACCACTCTGGGGAGCCGCTCCGTATAAACCGAGTGGCAGAAGAACGCCGGCCAGGCCTTGAATCAATTTGTTATTCATCGAATCTTTTCCTCGTTCTATGTAGCTACTACGGATTTGTCAGCGGTTGTCCCATCATTTGCACTCGACGGTGCAATGATGCTGGCCTGGGTGCCTTTGTGGTCTTCCCAAAATGACATTTCGCTGTACTTCGAAAAAAGGTCAGGGGGCAATACTGTGCGACGTGGCGTAAATTTCACTTTTCGTTTAACAGTATGCAGTCCTTTGGCGCCGAGTTTTGCATCGAACTCGGTCTCTTCATATTCGACGTTGTCAAAATCGTGCTCAATTTCTTCCAGGCCTAAAAACCTGTAGAGCAGACTGATAGCCCGTTGCGGACGTTGCACCAGAAGATCGTAATCGAGTACCAAAAGCCTGTCGCTGAAGTCGCCATAGTAGGCTTCCTTCAGTGCAGTCCAGGCACTTCCCACCACACCACCGGCACTGATCATGGTTTCGCAACGGGAATAAACTGTCATGCGCGTTTGTGCGTTGTACATGCGGCTATAGTCAAAAGGATTTTGACGATAAACACGCTCAAAGCTATCCATGACCCAGGCTGGATTTCGCACACAGCAGATTAATCTGGAATCGTTGAACAGTTCTGTCAGTTGATGCAGACGAGCGGACCAGATGCGATTAGTGTCGAATACCACTGATACATCGTTCTTATCTTCGTAGTAAGCATTGAATAGCGCGTGACAGATGCGTTTGCGTTTCGCTTCGTCGAAGAAAGTATGATATTCACCACCGGCACCTGTCTGTTCCAGCGCCCCATTCATCAAAGCCGCCACAGGGCTGGACATCGCTGCATGGAAGCTCGGATTTTGCCGCAGGATTCCCGCTAACAGAGTGGAACCGGATCGAGGCAGGCCTGATATAAAGTGATACTGCATATTTTTTCTGCTGTTAGACTATGAGCCACGCGCTTATTGGTCGGGAATTGGACCAGTGGTACTCAAACCATAGCAGTTGCGGAAGGACTCGAAATCAACCTAAAGGTTGATTTGTCCTATAATGAGAGCTCGCGACAAAGCCGCTCTCTATTGAATTTCCAGCTCACTGACCAGTTCATGAGAATTCTACTGATCGACGACCACGTATCTTTTTGTGAGGGATTAATCGCTGCCGTTACTGCGCAACGACCTGATATCCAGTTTGAGTTCGAGTCAAATTCGGAATTGGTGCCCACCACTTTGATAGGCTCCAACAAGTTCGATCTGCTAATGATTGACATCATGATGCCCGGCCTGGGTGGCATCGAACTTATCAAGCATCTGAACGCAATGCAGAATTTCACCCCGGTGCTGGTAATTTCCTCGGTTGAGGAACCGGAGGTTGTTCAGGAAGCGCTGGATCTTGGAGTGCTTGGCTACATCCCGAAATACTA
>JAKSCP010000451.1 GCA_022360535.1 Pseudomonadales bacterium
ACTCTAATTTGTTTTACTCATTGCAAAGAGTGTCTCCAGGTGCAGGAACGGATTCGGAACCTGTGTTTGTAACCGGAAATACAGTAAGAACAGCAAGTACAGTAAATGCTGTAATAGCCAGTGAGGTAGAACATGATTTATTTACAACAAGGGTACCGTGCTCTGTTAACTACAACGGCCCTGGTCTTTGTATTGGTCGGACATTCCGCTAAGGCACAAGAGCTTAGACCGGGAGTTCACCGCACGCCGGAAGAGCGTTTTGCCGATATCGATGATTACCCGTTTCAGCCTAACTATATGGAGATGGATGGTTTGCGCATGCACTATGTGGATGAAGGGTCAGGGGAAGCTGGCACATTTCTTCTTTTACATGGTGAGCCAGTCTGGAGCTATATGTACCGAGGCGTAATTCCCGGCTTGGCCGCGGCTGGTTATCGAGTGATCGCGCCGGATAACATCGGATTTGGTAAGAGTGACAAGGTCATTGATCATGATTGGTATACTCTGGACCGCCATGTGGAAACCTTGAAGACCTTGATCAGGCGCCTCAATCTGCGTGATATCACGGTCGTCGTCAATGACTGGGGCGGGCCCAATGGTTTGGTAACAGCAGTGGAAATGCCTGATCGGTTCGAGCGGCTGGTCATTCTCAATACCTGGCTACACCACGAGGGCTACGAGTACACCCAGGCCTTGCGTGACTGGAATGCGCGCTCCCCTGCGGCGGACTTTCTCCGCATTGGCGAGGGGCTACGGTTTAATCCAGCCATTGGGGCTCCATTCGATAGTCTCGATGCTACCGCCGGTGCCTATCGTTGGCCCTGGATGCTGCCATTCGCTCAGCCCGAGGAGGGCTCAGCGGTACGTCAGGATGCAGCCTATGCAGCTCTCGCTTCCTGGACTAAACCGGCTCATGTTATTTTTGGAGATCAGGACCGGATTTTTACAATAGAGTGGGGGCGCCAATTCGCTGAGCATATACCGGGAGCCACTTTTGATGTGATTGAAGGTGAGGGTCACCGTCCATTGCTCAATCAGGCTGTGAATGCTGAGTACAGGGCCGATGAACTGGTGGAGTTGATTCTCGATTACATCGATTGAGGCTTGCAACGAACCGGCAGCCATTGCAGTCGCCCCTGGCATACACCAAGTGGATTTTGATGTTGAGTTTAGATAAGGATATTGAGAACTGGGACGGCAAGTCGGCTGATGACATCGCTTTAGTATTCGAGTCGCACCACAAAGCCCCAGGGTTTGTCCGCGATCTGATCAGGCTGGCCAAGCAGGCCGATTTGCAGACCGGGGCTACGTGGCTGCTAAAGGCCTGGTTTGAAGCAGATAATCGCTGTAGCGCCATGCAGTGCAAGCAGATCTATGGACTGCTTGATAAGCTAGGGCCATGGGAAGCCAAACTTCATATCCTGCAGTGTATGCCGTATATGCCTGTTGCAGAAGCGAGCAAAGACCACGTCGAGTTCTTTCTGCGAACTACACTCTCTGATTCGAACAAATTCGTTCGAGCATGGACATACAACGGTTGGCATCTATTGGCAGAGCAATTTCCTGAATATAAGAAGGAAGTGGATCAATTCTTTGAAATGGCTATGCGGGATGAGGCGGCTTCGGTGAAAGCGAGGATTCGCAACATCAAGCGAAGTTGATGATTTCTGTTTCGGCGATTCGCACCATTGTGTCGTATTTCTTTGTTTTTGACATGTAGAGATACGCCAAAATAGCCACAACGATAATCGCTGTAATCACACCTTCAGCCATGGCTGAATCCTCGCTAAGCTAGTTCATTACCCTGTAGATGCCTGAGCAGAGGGGTTTGGATTCAACTTTCTTCATATTCATGCACTTCGATGCTGATGTGTTGAATTGGCAGGTGATCCGGTAGCAATGACTTGAAGTAACCAGGTTGTTGAGGTGAGCGTGATACCACCGACAATACAGAGGCATAGATGCCCGGTCCCACGGTCCATAGATGCAAGTCAACGATCTTGTGTTCGTCGCTAAATTCGATCGCTTCCCGAATAGTTGCGGCAATTTCCTCAGAGCCCTGTTCATCCAGCAGAATCGCGCTGGTGGTTTTCAACAAGCCAATAGACCAGCGTGCCACCAGGATCGCACCGACTATCCCCATCAGGGGATCCATCCAGATCGCGCCGTAGTACTTTCCTATGAGCAGAGCTACGATGGCGAGCAAAGAGGTCAGGGCGTCTGCCAGCACATGCAGGTAGGCAGATCTTAAGTTGTGATCATGATGGTGATGGTGTCCGTGGTCATGATCGTGTCCGTGATCATGTCCATGACTATGGTCATCGCCAAGAATAAAAACGGAAGCACCGTTCACAATCAAGCCCAGGGTGGCGACGAATATGGCCTGGTTGAAAGCGATGGCGACTGGATCAATCAGTCGCATCATACTTTCCCAGGCCATCATGATGGCGAAAATAGCTAGCAAAATTGCGCCGGTGTAGCCACCCAGGGTGTTAACTTTACCGGTGCCAAAACTGTAGCGCTCGTTGTGAGCATGGCGTCTTGCGTAGATGTAAGCAAAGGCACTGATGCCTAGCGCTACCGCATGTGAGCCCATATGCAGCCCGTCCGCAAGTAGGGCCATGGAGCCGTAAGCTATGCCAGCCACGATCTCCACGACCATCATCGTTGCGGTAATCGCTATAACTATCAGCGTGCGAGTCTCGCCAGGGCGTTTCTGATCCTGGCCGAACGCGTGGGAATGCCGCCAGCGCTGTAGAATTTCTTCCTTCATTAAGAAATTCTAAAACACTATTCCGGCTTATACATAGGAAAACTGTCTCTTCGTGTATTGAAGTTTACAAGCTCACCTGGTTTGAGATTCGCTACACAAGGTGAGCTTCTGCTAATTCCAGGCGTGAGACCAATCTGTCAATGCTTTTGTCATCCAAATTCATTGAACGAAGGAAGTTGTATGCCCCGTCTTTTTCGATGATGCCGGCTTTCAGCAGGCTGTATGTTCTTGCAACCAGGCTTCCTGACTCCAAGACCTTGGTAGAAGGCGAACAAATTTCGTATTCATCAGAATCCATCTTGCCATGCTTTAACCGGTCAAACTCGTTGAGCACTAACAAGTATCGATCTGGCATTCCCCATTCGGCGGCGATAAGGCAGGACAACCATTCGGCTCTTTCCTTAATCAGCCTTTGGATAACCTTGATTTCACTAACGCTTTTGTCTTTCACTTCTTCGATGGAACTGGTCACCAGGCTGAGGATAGAGACACAGCCGATTTCATGCACGAGGCCTAGCAAATAGTTCGTGAAGCTATCTTCATTAACGCCCAATATCTGACAACTATTGGCGCTTTGCAGACAAAAGGCCCAAAGTCGTCTAATGACCTTTTTGTAGCGCAAGCTTTCCATATCCATAATGTTTCTCATCATGACCGTGGTCGTGACTTTCATGACTCCATTGATTCCAAGGAGTGAAACGGCTTTGTCGAGCGATGTGATCTCTCCCGCCCGGGTAAGGTACATGGGGCTGTTGACTACACGGACCACCTCGCCAATCAGGCCTGGATCTTCAGCTATCAGATTTTGGATTCGATTAAAGTTGGTGTCTTCGTTTTCCAACTCATTCAATAACTCGATGAGTATCTTTGGTGGAGAAGGGATATGATCAGACAGTTTCGATTGTTCTTCGATACATGCGTAGATGCGGTGATATAACATCTCTTCTTCGCCAAACAATTCAGGGTCACAGTCACTTTCTTGTCCCAATACATGCCCAGTGAAGAGAGTGTCGATACGTTCCGGGGTTAGCTCGGTTACTTCTACTGCAGACATTTCGGCTCCTCCGATGATTATTCGTCCTGTTTGGGTTCTTGCTTGCAGCCTATTGAAATTGGATCGCCAAAGCCCACCAGTTTCATTATAGCAATTTGCACTATTTTGGGCTTGATCGGGCTGATTTAGATCAAGAGCACCAGATGTCCGATATCAAGGATGATAAGTAGCTGTGGCGCTTTGTCGCGGTTCATAGATAAGATTTTATTTACCGGTTTTTGTTATAGTTGTCCCTCAGAATTTTCCGAGTCATTGGAGTAGTCATGAAGAAATCGATTATTGGGCTCACCGTAGCGCTTGTATCCTCAATGGGGTTTGCCGTTGAAGAACCACCGACAGAGCTAGCGGAGATCATTAATTTCCGGCAATACAGCGATACGTTTGCCAGTGCTGGCCAGCCAACAGAGGAACAGTTTTCTGCTATTGCTCAGGCAGGTTATGAACGAGTGGTTTATATTGCGTTTACCAGCAATCCGAATGCCTTGCCAGATGCTGATCAGATTGTAAAAGGCTTGGGTATGGAATACATGCAAGTGCCTGTCGCGTTCGATAACCCTTTGCCGGATGACTTCTACGCTTTCGCAGATTCTATGCAGCGTAACACGGACAAGAAGACACTGTTGCATTGTCAGGTCAATGCACGCGCTACTGCTTTCAGTTTTCTTTATCGAGTGATCTATGACGATGTTTCTGTGGCTGATGCCAAGGCTGATATGAATACAGTATGGCAACCGAATGAAGTTTGGCGTGATTTCATATTTGAAGTTCTTGAGCAGAATGAAGTAGATCCAAATTGTGAGGATTGCGACTGGACCCCACCACCTCCTCGAAACTAATCTGACTGATCTGTTTCCACTTGGGCTTTGTTGGTTCCGTGCGCAGACAATCAGGTATGTTCGCATACATTCATGTCTTACGCGCGGTACCGCCTAGCTCAAGTAATAATATCCTGCGCCACATTGGCTTCGAGAGTGCACTCGAGGCCGCTGCTTTTTCTTCCTAAAACCGTGCTAGCCAAGCTGCAGCGCAGCAAGTAAGCTTGGGTGTCCGGGGTCGCGCTGCGGCCTGCCTAAGACAAGTAACGGGTAATAATATGAAGAAGCAAGATCCCCGTAACCATTCTCTGACAAGCGTTCTCTTACCCTTTCTTCTCGTAAGTTCCGTTGCCTCTGCCCAACAGTTGGGGGGTGTGGGTCAGTCTCAACTTGCGTTTGCTGAGAATTGCGCGGTCTGTCATGGAGAGAATATGGAAGGCTCAGCCCTTGGCGTCGCGTTATTGGGTGACCTGAGACATGGCGAATCTTTCGATGAGATCGTCAGCAGTATCAGTAATGGGTTTGCCGATGCGGGTATGCCTGCCTGGAATGAAACTATGAGCAATACGGACATACGTAATCTTGCTCTGTTCATTACGGAAACCCGTTCCAATATCAATTACAGTGATTTCAATTACGACACGCCAATGGACATTCCAGCTGGTGTTGTGAGTAACGAATTGCATGACTTTCGAATCGAAACTGTCATTTCGGATCTCGATGCGCAACCGTTCTCAATTGCTCCCTTGCCTGATGGCAGTATTCTGCTTACAGAAAAGAAGTTTGGTGTCCGAATCATCAGCCCTGACGGTGAAAAATCTGACTACCTCGAGGGTACTCCTCAAGCCTATTCCGATACTTATAAGATTAGTGTAGATCAGGAATGGGGAATTGGTTGGCTGTTCGATATCAAACCTCATCCAAACTACGTAGATAACGGTTGGATATATTTGTATTTCGGTGACCGTTGTTCCGACTGTAACGAGCTAAGCCGTGAAACCCAGCAAGATGTGTCTATGAATAAACTTGTTCGTGGTCGCATTGAAGAAGGTGAATGGTTAGATCAGGAAACTATTTGGGAAGCGAATCCGGAGCACTATAGCCCAATCACCGATGTTGCGGCCGGGGGCAGAATCGCATTCGATGACCGGGGTCATGTTTATTTCAGCGTAGGTATAAAAGGCAGTGCAAATTTTGATGGTATTCAGGACTTGTCCACGCCATACGGCAAAGTGCATCGGATTTTTGCTGACGGCAGTATTCCTGAGAACAATCCTTTCGCTGGTCGAGATAACGTCTATCCCAGCATTTACACCTATGGTCATCGCAGTCCGCAAGGTCTGGAGTTCAACTTTGAAACAGGCGATCTATGGGGAACCGAACATGGGCCGCGGGGTGGTGATGAAGTAAACCGTTTGTTGCCTGGTCGCAACTATGGCTGGCCTCTCTACTCACTGGGTATGGACTACGATGGTACTCCCGTGGAATATGGCCGCGAGCTAGGGATCGCCTTTGAGCTGGCCGATATCGAACAGCCTGTTGTTGATCTG
>JAKSCP010000298.1 GCA_022360535.1 Pseudomonadales bacterium
ACTTACCGCGCTAGTCGGCGCTCCCGTGTTCTTTTACTTATTGGTGCGCAGCCGCTCCCTGAATAATCCGGAGCGTCTGTAATGAGTGATATGACGCTGGAAGTTTCTGACCTGGCAGTTGAGATTAGTACCTCTATGGCGTTGCGAGACATAAACCTGGCTCTGGATGCAGGGTCTGTAACTGTCATTATCGGTCCAAACGGTGCAGGCAAAACCAGTTTGTTAAGAGCCATCTGCAACGACCTTGAACTTATCGCTGGATCTATTGTGTTCGACAAGCAACCAATGCACGCCTGGTCGGTTCAGGAGCGGGCCAAGTGCCTGGCTATCTTGCCCCAACGCTCATCCCTGGAGTTCCCGTTTACTGTCAATGAAGTCGTGTCGTTAGGAAGAATTCCCCATAGTACGTCCCACCGTCACAACCAGGACATTGTGCGACAAGCATTGGAACTTGTTGATTGCAGCCAATTCGCGGATCGTTTTTACATCAATTTGTCTGGTGGTGAGAAGCAGCGAGTACAACTTGCCCGCGTGGCTGCCCAAATCTGGGAAGAGCAAGATAACGCCAGGTGTCTCATTCTTGATGAACCGAGTTCTTCGCTGGATCTCGCGCATCAGGCGATGATAGTCGACATCGTTCAGTATTTCGCAGCGCAAGGTGTCGCCATCCTCACCGTGTTACATGATCTGAATCTGGCAAGCAAATGTGCCAACACTCTGGTAACTCTCTCAGACGGTGAAATTGTAAGTGCCGGAAATCCGACTGAAGTCTTGACGGAAAGCATGCTTAGGGATGTGTTCGGGATCGAGGCGACCATCTCCCAAAACGAGAGAGACGGCTCATTGCTGGTTGCTACATGAGAGATTGGTTCCGATGAGTCATTGTCATTTGGTAGATAGTCACTTGGTAATTGGTGGGGCCAGGTCAGGTAAAAGCCGCTTTGCTTTGCGTGCGGCAGAAAAATCCGCCCAAATCTCAAACAGTCAGAATGTGTTTATCGCTACAGCGACAGCAGAAGATGAAGAAATGACTTCCAGAATAAGACGACATCAAGAGGAACGCTCAAGTAAATGGTTACTTGTGGAAGAGCCGAAAAATTTGTCGGGGGCGATTCGGAGTCACGATTCCGAAGACTCGGTGATTCTTGTTGATTGCCTCACATTGTGGTTGAGCAACTGTCTGCATCAGGGCTGCTGGTCAACAGAGCGGGATCGATTTTTCGAGACATTGGAGCATCTCAAAGCAAAACTCTTCGTTGTCAATAATGAAACAGGTTTGGGTGTTGTGCCCATGGGGCAACTGAGCAGAGAGTTTGTTGACCAGAACGGATTTCTGAATCAAAGACTCGCTGAGGTTTGTAAGACTGTGACTTTTGTTGTGGCGGGACTGCCACAGCGACTGAAAGGCTGATTGTAGAATCATGAACGAGAATCTTCCGGTACACAGTTCAGACCCAGTAGACTGGTTCAACGAACCTGCTCTACCACTTGATTGTGAAGTGGCGGAAAGAGCCAGGCAGCGACAACAGAACTTAACGAAGCCCCCAGGCAGTCTAGGCCTTTTGGAAGAACTGGCGATTCAGTTCGCAGCTTGGCAGAGTTCCGAGCGACCTCAGATTAAGCGCATACAAATAGTTGTCTTTGCCGGGGATCATGGGATTGCAAGAGAGGGGGTCTCTGCATTTCCACAGCAGGTGACTGTTGAAATGATTAGAAACTTTAGCCGCGGTGGTGCGGCTATCAGCGTCCTGGCTGATCAACACGACGCAGATTTCAAAGTCATAAACATGGGCACCGCTACTCCTTGCGAGGAGTTGCCCAGGGTAGTCAATGTGCAGCTGGCAGCCGGGACCAAAAACTTTGTGTCAGAACCGGCCATGACAAGAGAATTGTGCCTGTCAGCCCTACAGGCTGGAATGCAGCAGATCGAGAGTTCGGCTGACATTTTTATTGGCGGAGAGATGGGTATAGGCAACACCAGCTCCGCTACTGCTCTGGTGTGTGCCCTCCTGAATGCCGAGGCGAAAGAGTTCGTGGGACGGGGTACCGGGCTGGATGACTCAGGTCTGTTAAAGAAACAAAAACTCATTCAGCAGGCTCTCGATCGACATCAGCCTGATCACAGTTCTCCATTAGAGTGCTTGCGACTGTTCGGAGGGTTGGAAATCGCAGCACTGGCTGGCGCCTACATTCGCTGCGCGCAGCTAGGTGTACCGATACTGGTAGACGGCTTCATCACATCTGCAGCCGCGCTGGTAGCGATCAAAATCAATCAGAGTTGTAAGCACTGGATGATCTTCAGTCACCAATCAGCTGAATCTGGTCATGCAAAGCTCTTGGAGGCGATGGGTGTAGAAGCATTGCTTGATTTACAGCTGCGTCTGGGTGAGGGAAGCGGCGCCGCTTTAGCGCTGCCTATCGTTCAGTCAGCCTGCAAAATCCAATCGGGGATGGCAACTTTTGATCAGGCCGAGGTTAGTCGTTAAGCCATGAACGAAACTTCGACGACCAGCGATGATGGAAGCGCCAGAAATCAGTTGATTACTTCTCTTCGACTTGCATTTGGTTTCATGACAATTATTCCGGTTGGGTCCGGCACAGTGTTTAGTGCTCAGGAGCTGGTGAGATCTGCGAGATGGTTTCCTCTTGTTGGGTTGGTACTCGGTGGAGCTTGCGTCCTGTTTGTCCAGATTCTCCCCTTGTCACTGCAGCTCACAGCAGCGCTCTTACTGTTACTGTCAGTGGTACTAACCGGGGCATTGCATATCGATGGGCTGGCAGATTGCGCTGACGCTTGGGTCGGGGGGCATGCCGATCGGGATCGGACATTGCAGATCATGAAAGATCCACACAGTGGGCCGATGGCAGTGGTGGCTGTTACTACTCTGTTGCTAGTGAAATATGCGCTGTATGTAGAAGTGCTCGAACAGCAGTTACTTTCCCTATTACTTCTGGCCCCGATGCTCAGCCGAACCGGAGTAGTTTGGTTAATGGGATTCACGCCCTATGTGGGTAACGGTATGCTTGGGGGTGTCCAATATTCACAGGCCAAAAGGCATATCTTTGTTGGTTTATCATTTGGTGTAACGGTTGCAGTACTAATCCTGCCAGAAGTCAGAGTGATAGTTTTGCTGGTTGGCGTCGCTGCCATTCAATATGTTCTGCAACGAGTGTTCTTACGCAAGTTGAATGGCTTTACCGGGGATTGTGCGGGCGCGTCTATCGAAATAACTGAACTGAGTGTCATGCTGCTTGGAATACTGGCTCTGACTTAAGGAATTACGATGAATAACACATTGAGAATTGCTGCTATTGTCGCGGCCTGGTGTGTCGGATTTCAGACTCTCGCGCAGGTGGAAGTCGAAGATGATACTGATCGAGTAGTACGCCTTGATCAGCCAGCGCAACGAATCGTGAGCCTTGCGCCTCACATTACAGAGACTTTGTTCGCGGCGGGGGCGGGTGACAAGATAGTTGCCACCGTGCAGTTTAGCAACTACCCGGAAGCTGCCTTGCAAATCCCGATTATCGGTTCATACAAACAAATTTCCTATGAGTCATTGGTAAGTCTGAATCCAGATTTAGTCATAGTCTGGATAAGCGGAAATGGCGAAGAAACAATTGCAAGAATCGAAAGCCTGGGGCTTACAGTCTACAAGGACGAGCCTCGGCAGCTCGAAGACATCGCGCATTCGCTGCGCCGATTTGGAGTACTGGCAGGCACCAGTGCCATCGCAGAGAGTCGAGCCTCAGACTTTCTCGCCCGATTAGAAACATTGCGAGCTAGTGGAAGTAACCAACGGCCCGTTCCAGTTTTCTATGAAGTGTGGAACGAGCCGTTGACCACACTTAATGGAGAACATTTGATCTCAGATGTTATTCGGTTGTGTGGTGGAGAGAACATATTCGATGCAGCGATACCACTTGCTCCAGTGGTAAGTACTGAATCGGTGTTAGCCGCAGATCCACAGCTAATCGTAGTGAGTGGTATGGATGAGGAAAGGCCGGAGTGGCTTGACGAATGGGCTGATTGGCCTGGCCTGGCGGCAGCAGAATCAGGGCAGCTGCGGTTCATCCCTCCAGATTTGCTGCAACGCAGTTCGCCTCGAATCATCGACGGGGCTGAGATGATGTGTGAGTTTGTAGGCCTGGCGCGCGATGCGAATTAAACCGCTTGCGATTGAATCTTGCAGGCCTTTAGTTTTTCGCGAATAGAGTTGGCAATACTTTCGCTATCGAGGCTGACGTCCGCCAGCATCTCAGGCACTTTGCCGTGTTCCAGGAACTCATCAGGCAAGCCCAGGTTGAGTATAGGGATACTGTAATTGCAACTGAGCAGGTATTCGTTGACACCCGATCCAGCGCCACCGTGTAAGGTGTTTTCTTCTATCGTGACAATGAGCTGATGGGACGTTGCCAGATCACCGATTAGTTCTTCGTCCAGCGGTTTCACAAAGCGCATATCGGCAACAGTGGCATCCAATTGCTCTGCCGCCGCCAGTGCTGGGGTGACCATGCTGCCGAATGCCAGAATAACGACTGAACGACCCTTCCTTTTTATAATGCCTTTGCCAATCTCAACGGGTTCTAATCCGCCGGAGAGTTCAACTCCTGGGCCTTTACCGCGAGGGTATCTGACTGCAGTCGGTCCATTATGCAAATAGCCGGTGGACAGCAATTTGTAGGTTTCGTCCTCGTTGCTCGGTGCCATAACAAGCATATTAGGGATGCAACGCAAGTAAGTCAGGTCAAAGCTACCGGCATGGGTAGGGCCATCTTCGCCAACCAGGCCAGCCCGATCGATGGCGAAGAGAACATCCAGGTTCTGCAGGGCAACGTCATGGATGAGTTGGTCGTAGGCTCGCTGCAGAAAGGTGGAATAGATTGCAACGATTGGTTTTAAACCTTCGCAGGCCATGCCAGCGGCAAAGGTAACGGCATGTTGTTCAGCAATGGCCACATCGTGAAAGCGGTCCGGAAATCGCTCAGCAAATTCACGCATGCCTGAGCCTTCACCCATTGCCGGTGTGATGCCGACAACGGATTCATCTTGTTCCGCAAGATCGCAAATCCACTTACCAAATACCTGGGAGTAAGTGAGTGCTTTTGGTTTCTGTTTTTTTGAATCAGCGGCCGCCGGTTTCGCGTCGGTGTCTTTCTTGCTTGCCGCTGGATCGATCTTGCTCAACGCATGCATGCCGTAAGGATCATTTTCCGATTCAGAATAGCCTTTGCCTTTCTGGGTAACGATGTGCAGCAATTGTGGACCACGCAAGGTTTTAATATTGCTTAGAATGTCCACCAGACCCGTAGTGTCATGGCCGTCGATTAAGCCAATGTAGTTAAAACCGATCTCTTCAAACAGTGTGCCCGGGGAGACCATACCCTTCATGTATTCTTCAGCCCGGTGTGCAGCCTTCAACGCAGGCGGAATTTTCGACAGTACTTTCTTGCTGCCTGTGCGTATAAAGTTGTAGGGCTTACTGGCCCACATTCTGGCGAAGTAGCTCGATAGCCCACCTACGTTGTTGGAAATCGACATATTGTTGTCGTTTAGAATGACCAGCACATTGTCATCAAGATGGCCGGCGTGATTCAGTGCTTCGAATGCCATACCTGCGGTCATGGCGCCATCACCAATGACGGCGATATTGTGGTGATCCTGGTTCTGCATTCGGCTGGCCACCATCATCCCCAGAATGGCGCTGATGGAAGTGCTGGAGTGACCGACTCCAAACATATCGAATTCACTTTCCTGTCGATTAGGAAAAGCAGCCAGGCCACCAGCTTGTCGCATGGTCAGCATTTGTTCCCGGCGACCGGTCAGAATTTTGTGCGGATACGCCTGGTGCCCCACAT
>JAKSCP010000051.1 GCA_022360535.1 Pseudomonadales bacterium
AGACTCCATACAACTTTTGCAGTACTCTGTTCATATGCTCGACTGAACGAAATCCACATCTACCCGCAACACTTTTTAGGGATGCTTTGGCTCCTTGCAGTTGACTTCGTGCAGTTTCAGCTCGAAACCGATTGACCGCTTCCGCAGGCGTGACACCCATAATCTTGGTGTATTTTCTTGAAAATGTTCTTTCACTCATACGTGCATGACTGGCCAAGACAGGCACGCTCATCTCTTGATCGATGTGTGCCAGTATCCATTGATTTAGTTCTGTGAAGATGCCACTTGGATCCTTCATCGCCATGTCAATGAAATCACTGAACTGGGATTGATTCCCGGTCCGTTTGGTGTACAAAACCAATCGTCTTGCGACAAGTGTTGCAATTCCGGAGCTGTAATCGTCTTCTACTATTGCGAGAGCAAGGTCAATGCCTGCGCTGGCACCAGCTGAGGTCCAAACTTTTCCGTCTCGCACATAAATTGAGTCACGATCAACATTCAGGTGCGGAAACTCGCGCTGCAGCCTGTCACAATCCATCCAATGTGTAGCTACGCATGTACCCGAAAGTAAACCCGATTCAGCCAATATAAACGCGCCGTTGCAGATGGAACAAATCCGATAAGCATGTTGCGCTTGTTTTTGCAGCCATTGAATGAGTCTTGCATCGCGACGTGCGTACTCCACACCCACGCCTCCAACCACAACGATTGTTGTATAGGGGCCAAGCTTACGCGGTAATCCGTCCGTTTCAATACGAGCTTGAGAAGGCGTTGCAATGGTTTTCCCTGATGCTGAAACAATGGAGGAACTGTACGTTACCGGTGAGTTGCTCTCGTGGTGTCCCGAGTATTCGCATGCCGTGGTGAACACCTGTAATGGTCCAGCTAAATCGATTAGCTGGAATTGATCAAAGACAACAAAGATTAGTTTATGCATTGGCAGAAATTACGATATTTTTGACCTTTATGCCAGCATTGCAATTGGTACTATTTCATCACCAGGTGAATTCATTGGGTTAAAAGTGAGGACTTAGATATGGCAAATCTGTCTCAGTGCTTGAGTTGTTTTCTAAGATTACGCAACAGTATTCGAATGCAACAACTTTCTACTCTTCCATTTGTTAGCTTACAAACAGCAAAGAAATGTAGTGCAATGTTAATTCTGGTGATTACGCTATTTGCGGCAACGACGGTAGCTAACACAGAGTTCTCAATCGAGGCAGAGATTGCGGCCGCAGCGGAAGCTGCACCACCTCATATAACTGCTGCGGCAACCTACTTGGCATTTGAGCAAGACCACTTTCAGACCTTACGTACCGGCACCAACAATTTCACTTGTCTGGTCATCAGAGATCCGCAGGGAAGATTTGAGCCTGCATGTTTGAATGAAGAAGCAATGAGGTCCGTTTTCCCGACCTATGCACTGGAGATGAAATTACTTTATGCGGGCACACCGCCCTCTGCGATCAAACAACGCTTGGCTGACGCATATAGTGCCGGTCAAATCCCCACCGCAGAGCCTGGCGCTATAGTCTACATGATGTCGCAAAATAATCTGAACTATAATGCAGCTACAGAAATTCTGGCCCCTACTCCAGTGCACCAGATGTACTATTTTCCGAAAATGCCCGATGAGACGTTTTCTCTAACTGCCAATCTCCCAGTGCGCTTATGGCAAGGGTTCCCTCACTTATCAGCATTAATTGTGGACATATCAAAATAGATGACTTTATTGTCCTTGCGACAAAATTTTTACTGTGGCCACATCAGTTCCAACTGCTTGTGACATCCACAACAGGTCAATCTGCAGTGCCACCAAGATGTGCTGCGACGCAGAACCATTCACTTCCATTACGAACGTAAACGTCGGTGTACCTCCCGCCTTTGTATGTAGTGCCATCAGCAGCAGTTATGAGGGGGATTGCTCGGACAATCGCTGTATCACCAAATATTTGAATCTCGAGTTCTCCTGCTTCAATAGAGAGCTGCTCCGATGAATTAGCCTGGCTTGCTATTTTCTCCAGGAATTGCGCCTTGTTTAAGACGGTGCCATCTGGTGATGTTTCTCGAAAATCTTGATCCAGCAAACCTTCAAAGAACTCCGGCAACCCGTTTCTGTAGGAATGGAGATAGCCCTGGTTGAGATCTGCCAGTTTCTCGAAATCTGCATTCATCGCTTCTCCTGCATATGCCAGTCCAAAATGGTTGTCAGGGATGTAGACACTCAGCAATAGTGCTAATGCACAGCCAGTGAGGGTAATTTTCATTGTGGCTTCTCTCCTTAGAGGTAATTAATGCCATATGCATCATAAAAATGGTGTGAAGGCTCTCGATCAGTGAGCTAAATATACATAACATAATTATGTTATGCAACTCACAGAGAATGAAGTACAATACACCTACAATGTATGCTGATCAGCCAAACAATCATGCCGAGCCAGAAACAGCGAAGAGAATCTACTAGAGCACGCATAATTGAAGTTGCAAAGAACGTTTTTGCCAGAGACGGATACGCCAAAGCTTCATTGGCGGAGATTGTAAACGAGGCCGGGGTAACGACCGGCGCCATCTACCATCATTTTGGGGACAAGAAAGGTCTATTCGTTGCAGTTGCCGAATATTTAGAACAGCAAATCGTTGTTGAATCCGGGGCCATTCCCAATACCTCAAAATCGATCTGGCAACGATTCGAAAACAATATTCTAAAAACTCTGGAAATTTGCGCGAGAGAAGATATTCAGCGAATCGTTTTTCGTGACGCACCAACAGTTGTCGGGTTTTATGAGTGGAAGGAGATAGAAATAAAGTATGGCTTCGGCCAACTACAGAACGCAATATCAAAGCTGTCGAAGGAAGGTCTAATAGAAACAAGTGACCCGGACTTAACCGCTCATGTGCTTTTGGGAGCGATCATGCAAGCAGCACACTATACTGCCATGTCAAAGAACAAGAAGAAGGCGTTGAAAGAAAGCCAGGATACCCTTCGCAAGATTCTGCGCTCGATTCGCATCAGGACAAACAAAAACTAACGGCAGTGCAAACCAGGAAGTAAGGGTATTAGCTCTATCACAAGTATGGAGCATACTTCCTAACCCTCTCTCATCTTCCAACAACTATTTCGAAGCAGATTTATTGCCTGCCTCGCTTCGTAAGTCCGGCCGCTTGTTTTGACGATCAGAATGTCAATTCTGCTGCACTTGACATTGACACATATATACTCTACAAAGAAGAGTATATATGCGCAGGTCGTTGTATGACAAAAGAACTGAGATTAGGTGAATTTGAACTGCTTGTGCTTCTGGCGATCATTCGACTGGGAGACGAAGCCTATGGCGCTTCCGTAAAGCGGCTTCTTGCGAAAGAAATCAACAGAGATGTCTCTATTGGATCGCTCTACTCAACTATCGACAGACTGCAAAGTAAGGAACTGATCAGCAGTATTGAAGGAGAGCCAACTCCTATTCGAGGAGGAAGAGCAAAGAGTTTTCTAAAAATAACCAGAAAGGGAGAAACTGCAGTTCGATTATCTAAGTCGAACTTAACCACAATGTGGAAAGGACTTTCTATCAATGGAGGCTCTGAAGTCAATGGCTAGTCAAAAGCTGAAAAAGCCTTCGCCAATTCAAAAAGCCCAGCCACCTGTATTCGCTCTTAGAGTTCTTGAATTGATATTGCCAAGGGAAATCAAGGACCAGCTAATAGGCGATCTTTACGAAGAGTTTGCTGAAGAAGAATCCTCCGCAGGCGCTAAGAACGCTAGCCAATGGTTCTGGAAGCAAACTGTCAAGGAATCAGCCTATTGGATATTGAGAGAGCGCACGTCGGCACTGGCAAGAACACTTGTGTCGGTTTTCTACATTTGTCTGCTCCTCGTAATCCTCCTTATGTCCGAGTTCGTTATCCAAATTGAAGGCGAGATAGTCATTTTAGGCTTGATTCTTATACTCTCCTTAATGTTTCTAGTTGTCTCAAGAAACAAAGATGGCTTATCTGACTTATTGGTATTTCTTGTACATCGAGAAGCCGACATGAGTCGCTCCAGGATGTTGAAGGTTTCCAACTTACTGAGATCAATTCGAAACACAACCTCTGTGTTTTGCAGCGCATTTATAATAGTTCTTTTGGCTGCTTTCCTGAATCCAATTTTCTCCATTTGGGAATTTCCTATAGGTCAGTTTCTAACGGGACTTTCCACCTTGACCAGCCTTCACTCAGCAGCATTTATAGCAATCCTCACATTGTATGAAGAAAAAGTGCAGCAGAAGCTTAATTACAGAGACAGTGCTTACTTTGAGATGGAGGCGGAAATTGTTTAGAGAACTTCTGAGTATATCGCTAATTGCTATTTCTACTCTTACTTGTGCCCAGGAAATCACCACTACTCGTCATCAAGTGTACGGACAAAAAGATGGCATGGCGATGTACTACGATGTGGTTTCGCCTGAGAGTCCAAACGGACTGGGTATTGTTTACATTGTAAGTGGGGGATTTTTGTCAGGCGAAGATAATCTCAACATCACTGAACCTTTTTGGAATGTACTTCTCGAAAATGGATATACGATGTTCCAAATCTACCATCCAGCGCACCCTACATACCGGTTGCCAGATATGTTTGATGCTCTGAAACTTGGAGTTATACATATAAAGGAAAACAGCCATCATTTTGGCGTCGACAACCAGCGACTTGGAGTTTTTGGCGTTAGTTCTGGAGGACATCTAGCTCTGCTTATGGGGCTATCGGTTGCGCCTGAAGATCGATCTGAAACTGATTTTAAAGCTATAGTTGCAATGATGCCCTTGGTAGATGCCACAGATCCCGTTTTTGACGATGAACTTTTCGGCGCACGACATTCAGACTACGACCCTGCACTGTACCCAGTTGTATCTCCGGTTACCTACGTCACGCCTGATGATCCACCAACGATGCTAATTCATGGCATTCATGATCGTGCCGTAGACTTCGAACAAAATAGCGTTCGAATGCAGAACTTACTTAATGCGGCAGGTGTCGTTAATCGGGTAGTACCGGTCGAAGCTGGGCACGAAGTGTTTCCGGAGCCAATGCTAAGTGAAGCGCACACAGAGCTTTTAAACTGGTTCAATGAAAATTTGTAACAAGTAGATCTAGCCTGGAAACCCGTAACTACTTCAGCCGAAAACCCTGGTGTCGGCGGCTCGAACCAACTCCCCTTCCTTACAAACTCTTGACACGCGTGCCGACCAAACTACGGAGGCTGATGGAAACTCTTGCTGAATCCACAACATCCCAATACTCAGCATTAGAGCTCCCCCAGCTGCTGTGCCCTGGGCACAATCTCCTTATTCTGCACCTCGAAATCAAAGCTCTCCGCCCCTTTTGATCCACATCAGAACATTCCATTTTCCTGATTTGTAAACTGGTCTGATAACAAATCTGCTCCAATAACCAAGAAAGCCAGGCTCAGCATGAGACATTTCAGTTCCGGCTTTTCACCGAGGAAGGCAGCAACAGTTGTAGGGGTTGCATTTATCTCTTCATTAATCGTCGTTACTTTGGTTGATGATTTTCTATTAGCCAATTTCGTCATTCCAGGAGATACGGCAGCTTTAGCTATAGACATTGAGGAAAACCAAATCCGATTTGGATTTGCTGTTGTTAGTTATCTGATTGTGCTCATTCTTGATTCCATTATTGCCGTAGCTCTTTATGTGGTACTTAAACAGGCTAGTGAGTACCTTGCGGCAATTACAGGAGCCCTTAGAC